>NZ_DAIRTR010000084.1:0-13824 GCF_036803785.1 Pelomicrobium sp.
CCACCACGGCCAAGTGGCCGCGGTGGCCGGCGTAGGTGAGCTTGTCCAGATTGACCACGGGCTCGCCCACCGCGCGCAGCCACTGGAGCACGAAGTTGGACCCGATGAAGCCGGCTCCGCCGGTGACGAGGATCATGGAATCGTGAAGTGCTTCGTGGCCGCGAGCACCCGCTCGGCGCCCGACAGGGCTCTGGCCGCATCCTCCGGCCCGAAGACCCGTTCGGGGATCAGGTCGATGTCGCCGTAGAACGCCGCTTCCCGGTCCCGGGGCAATCGCAAGAAAGTCTCGGCCAATGCCGGCAGTTCGGCCCGCAGCGCCTCCGGGAACTTTCCGGCATGTTCCAAGAGAATCGATCCCACGTCGTGCCACTTCGGTGGGTCGACACCCACCCAGCGCAGCATGCCCTTGAGCACCCGCTCGACCACCTCCTGGGCTTCGCACACCACATCCGGGAAAGCCTCGACCTGCATGAGGACGCGCAAGGCGAGCAATCGCTTTTCCGCCCGGCTGAAATAGCGCCTGGCCAGCTCGTTAGTAGTCATAGCTCGATCCGATCACCCCACTGGTAGTCGGGCTTGAGTTCCCAATAATAGCCGCCTCCTTTGTGGAGGCGACGCGCGCCCATGGCGGCGAGCCGCCCGGCCAGCTCATCCAGGTAGCCGCGCAGCAAACCCTGGGGGTCATAGAGGATACGCGCCTGATCGGTTATGTCGAGCAAAAGGGGACTTCCTTGGCGCAGCTCTTCGGGCGTCTTGAACCGGGGGGAGAGGGAAGTGTTTACGCCTTGCGCCCGCGCCTGGTCCAACCATGGGGATATTTCCTTCTCGACCGCCGCGAACTCCTCGAAACGGGAGCGGCGGCTCGGCGGGAGCGGTTCCGCGACGATCAGCAGATCCATGTCTGAGTCGGGACGCATGCTGCCCCGGGCGACCGAGCCATAGAGAGCCACGGCCTTCGGGCGGTCTGCGTAGACAGCCTGGCAGGGCGGGGGGATGGCCGAAACGATCCGCTCAAAGGCTTCCCGGTACATGGTCCCTGTCTGCCTTTCTCAAGCTGCGGAACCCAACGAGTGTCGTCGGGCGGATCGAGCGCGGCCGAGGCGCGCCGTCGCGGGGACGGCAGTACCGAGCACGGTGCGCTGAAGCGCACCCTATGGCTTGTCTCAAAGGGGGCGGCTCGCTGCCAGATGGGGACGTGCGCTTGCAACAGCGCTCATCGTCATCGGGGCAGCGGCCGCCCCCGCCTGTTCCAGAACTGAGAGGAAGGGGGCGCCCTTCCCGGCGGCGATCCCGCTTCTCCTTTTTCTTTCCGAGCGGTTCGACCGCCGGCGCCGGATGATGCGTGCCAAACGGCAGAGACGGGCGCTCGTCGCCCACGATCAACAGGTCCGTATCGCTTTCCGCCGGAGAATCGCCCCGGACCACGGAACCGAAAGCGACGGTGCGGGCGTTGTGCGGGTCCAGTCCGTCTAGGTAGCGACGGGCGCACTCGAGCCGGGCTGATCCTGCACGATATCGGCAAGTACCCATACGGTTTCTTGCAAAAGTTGCCGCGCGAAACGGGATTGCGAGGCCAGGAGGCGCTCCCATTCGTCACGAGTGTACACGAGCAGCTCGGCAGGCACCGGCAGCTCGAGGATGTTCCATCGGGCGGCGCGCTCATGAAAGGGGAGCGGCGAGTCTTCCACCACCGCCACCAGGTCCAGGTCGCTGCCCACGCCCCAATCGCCCCGGGCGTAGGAACCGAAGTAGCCGATGCGCAGGACGCCCGGATGGCGCTTCGCTTCGAGGGTGGCCCAGGCTCTCACGGCCCGGTCGACCGATGCCCGGTCAGGCCATGCGAGCACGGACGAATTCAAGGATCTCACGGGCATAGGTGACGGCCTGGCCGCTCTGGATGGGGCCGTAGTGTTCGAAAGGCGCCCCCTCGGGGTGGCCGTTGGCGTAGCGGGTGGCCACGTAGAAGTTGTCCAGGACTTTTGCTTTTTCCACCAATTCCGCGGGCGCCGAGCCGGGTAGCTCGCTCAGCAGGCGGGCCACCGCATGTCCCCAGGCCTCCTGCCCCAAGCGGAGATGGAGCGCCTTGACGGCCTTTTCGGCCGATTGCTGGGCCGCGAAGCAGGCCCATTCGTGGCGCCCTTCCCGCTGGGAGGCCAGCGCCTGTTCCAGGTCCCGTTCCGCCTGCCGGAACCAATCCGTCGCGCGGTTGCTCATGGGGAGTCGCCGGTGCGTGAGGTCGAATCAAGGCAATTCTAGGTTTTTCCTGGGATTCCGTGTAGGCTACCGCCGCTTGTCTCATTGGGGGCGTCGGAGTGCTCTCTTTGCGTTTTCTCCTGGTCAAGACCTCCTCCATGGGCGACGTGATCCACAACCTGCCGGTCGCCACCGACCTCGCCCGGACGCATCCCGGTTGTCGCATCGACTGGGTGGTGGAAGAGGGGTTTGCCGCCATTCCGCGGCTGCATCCCGCGGTCTCCCGGGTCATCCCCGTGGCGCTGCGCCGCTGGCGTCGTCAGCCCCTCGCGCCGACCACTTGGTCGGAGCTCAGCCGGCTGCGGGCCATCCTGCGAGAAGAATCCTATGACATCGTCATCGATACGCAGGGGCTTCTGAAAAGCGCCCTCATCGCCCGTATGGCCCGGGGGAGGCGCTGCGGCTTTCACCGGGGAAGCGCCCGGGAGCCCTTGGCCGCGGCGCTCTACGACGAGCGACATCCCGTCGAACGGGCGCTGCATGCGGTGGAGCGAAACCGCAGGCTCGCGGCCCGCTGCGCTGGCTACGTGCTCGCCGGGCCTGCCGACTACGGCATCCGGGCGCCCGCCCAAGTGCTTCCCTGGCGGCCGGCCGCCCGCTACGTGGTGCTGCTCCATGCCACCAGCCGGGACGACAAACTCTGGCCCGAAGAGCGTTGGGTTGAACTGGGCAAGCGCCTCGCGGATCAGGGAGCAACGAGTGTGCTCCCCTGGGGCGGCCCTGTGGAAAGGCAGCGAGCGCAGCGGCTCGCCGCGACGATCCCCGGCGCGGTAGCGGCGCCCCCGCTCGCACTGGAAGAGCTCGCGGCGGTGCTGGCGGAGGCGTGGGGCGTCGTCGGCGTAGATACCGGGCTCACCCATCTGGCGGCGGCCTTGGGCCGGCCAGTGGTGGGGCTCTACTGCGCGACCGATCCGGGTCGCACGGGCGTCTATGGGGGCTCGCGCGCCGTGAATCTGGGCAGTATCGGGCATCCGCCGTCGGTGGCGGAAGTGCTGGATGCGCTCGGGGCTCTGCTAGACTGATATGAGCGGTGAGGGCTTTCTCGGGTACGAGGCGTATTCGTTCGACACGGGTGCACCGGCCAAGCCGCGCAATGCCCACGCACTCTCCGAGAAACTGGCCGAGTCGGTGGCGCTAGACGGCGCGTGTCTAGCGGTGCGGGACCTGGCCCCTTGGCCTGGGGTCCAGGTCGATCGGTGGCGTGTCTTGGCGGGCATGCAGCGCCGCCCATGGGATCGTCCGTCTTTCCAGGAGGCGTTGCTCGTCCGGGCGGCGATCGCAGGCCGCATCACCGATGATCTGCCGCACGGGGGGAAGTTCGGCCGGCTCGTCGTCCACAACCCATTTCCATCGATACGCGTCCCATGAGCGCCGGTCGCTGGGCCTATACCCGCCTACTGTGGCTCGCCGCGCCCTTCATTGCGTTGCGGCTCGCGTGGCGTGCCCGGCGCCAGCCGGAATACCTCCGCCACGTGGCCGAGCGCTTTGGCCGCTACGGGGAAGCGCCCCGGTCTCCGGTGATCTGGATCCACGCGGTGTCGGTGGGGGAAACCCGCGCCGCGGCGCCCTTGGTGGAGGCCCTGGTGCAGAGGCATCCCGAGCATTCGATCCTCCTCACCCACATGACGCCCACGGGGCGGGAGACCGGCCGGCGACTCTTCGGCGATCGCCTCCTTCAGGCCTACCTTCCCTACGACTATCCCTTTGCCGTGCGCCGCTTTCTCGCTCATTTCCGGCCCACGCTGGGGGTGCTCATGGAGACCGAGCTCTGGTTCAACCTGATCGCCGGCTGCCGACAGGCCCGGGTTCCCCTCTACCTGGTGAACGCGCGCCTCTCGGAGCGTTCTTACCGCCGCTACGACCGGTTTCGGGGCCTTGCCGCAGAGGCATTGGGGGCTTTGGAGGGGATTCTGGCCCAGACCGAGGCCGATGCCGGAAGGCTCATCCGACTCGGCGCGCGCCGGGTGGAGGTGGTGGGCAACCTCAAGTTCGACTTGACTCCGCCGGCGGCGCAGCTCGCCCAAGGGCAGGCGCTGCGGGCCCTGTTCGGCAGCCGCCGACCGGTGTTCCTTGCCGCCAGCACCCGAGAAGGGGAGGAGACGCGGGTGTTGGACGCGGTGGCGCGCCTCCACGTTCCCGGGCTGCTGACCGTGATCGTGCCGCGCCATCCCCAGCGCTTCGACGAGGTGGCTACCCTCGTCGCCCGCCGCGGCCTGACACTGCAGCGTCGCAGCGAAGCGCGCCCCATCGCCCCCGAGACCCAGGTGGTGCTGGGGGATTCCATGGGAGAGCTTTTCGCCTATTACGCCGCCTGCGACGTGGCCTTCGTGGGTGGAAGCCTCGTACCCTTGGGGGGACAGAACCTGATCGAGGCCTGCGCCGTGGGCGTGCCGGTCCTCGTGGGTCCTCACACCTTCAATTTCGAGGAGGCGGCCGAGCGGGCGGTGGCGGAAGGCGCGGCGCTGCGGGTGGTGGACGAGGCGGCGCTCGCCGGCGCGGTAGCGGCGCTGCTCGCGGACGCCCCCCGCCGCCGCCGTATGGCTGAGGCAGGCCGCGCCTTTGCCCAGCGCCACCGGGGGGCAGTGGAGCGGGTTCTTGCCCGGATCAGCGCAGGTATCGGTTGACCGCCGCCACGTCCTCGTCGGTGAGCACGCCCGCTGCCCGGCGCAGCTCCAGGGAGCTCAGGATGTAGTCGTAGAGGGCCTGGAAGTGGTCCCGGCGGGCCGAGTAGAGCTGCTGCTGGGCGTCCAGTACGTCAACGAAGGTGCGCACGCCCACCTCCTGGCCGGTGATGGTGGAATCGAGTTGGCTCTGGCTGGAAACCAGGGCCTGCTCCAGGGCCTTTACCCGGGCGAGACCGTTGGTCACGTTGAGATAGGCCTGGCGCACGTTCTGGGCGATCGTGCGGCGCACGTTGTCCAGGTCCTGCAGGGCCTTGTCCTGGTTGGAGAGGGCCTGCCGCACTTGGGACTGGATGGCAAAGCCTTGGAACAGGGGCACGGAGAGCTGCACGCCGATCACCGCCGAATTGGTATCGGCCCCGACCCCTAGGGTGCTCACGCTGGCGTTGCGGGCCTCGGTATAGCTCGCCACGAGGTCCACGGTGGGGTAGTGACCGGCCCGGGCCCGTTCCACTTCCTGCTGGGCGAGCTCGTAGGCGTCCTGCTGAATCCTGAGGAGCAGGCTGTTCTTCTCCGCCAGGGCGATCCATTCTTCCATGGTGGCAGGGGCGGGCGGCGCGAGCTGGATCCTTTCCGTATTCACCCGGGCGAGCTCCCCCGGATAGCGGCCGATGATCTGCTGCAGCGCTCGCTTCTTGATTTCTAAGTCGTTGCGGGCGGCGATCTCCTGGGCACTCGTGAGGTCGAAGCGCGCCTGGGCCTCGTAGGTGTCCACGATGGTGGCGGTGCCCACCTCGAAGTTGCGCTTGGCCTGTTCCAGTTGCTGGGCAATGGCCCGCTTCTGGGCTTCCGCCAGCTCCACGTTGACCTGGGCGAGCAGCACGTCGAAGTAGGCGCGGGCCACCCGCAGGATCAAGTCTTGGGTGGCTTGCCCGAACTGGGCTTCGGCCTGCCGCACTTGGATCTTGGCCTGCTCGTAGACGACCAGGTTCTGCTTGCGGTAGAGGGGTTGGGTGGCGGTGATGGACCAGTTGCGGGAAGAGAAGCTCTGGCTGCCCCGGATATTGGAGTCCACGTCGTTATAGTTGCGGTTGGCCGAGAGAGTGGCCGAGGGGAGCAGCCCGGCCCGACCTTGGGGCAGGAGCTCCTGGGCCGCCTGGAACGCCGCCCGGGCCGACTGGTACTGGGCGTCCTTGACGGTCGCCTCCCGGTAGATGGCAAGCAGATCTTCGGCCTGAACGGCACTCGCGAACGCGCAGGCCGCCAGCGCCCAGAGGGCACGTCGCATGGGAAAAGTTCCTCCCTTCCCTGGGCCGCAGGCCGGGCGGCGGGAAAACAAAGGGAAAGCGCGCCCGCCCGGCGAGGGCATGGTCAGAAAACGAAGCGCGAAGGCCGCCAGGCATTCCTGAGCGGCGGAATGCAGGTCTCGAACAGGAGCTCGGTGCGGAAGGCGCCTTCGCCCACACGGGTGATGAGCATCGCCTCCATGATGGGCTCTTCGCCCACCACGGCCAGGAGCCGCCCGCCCACGGCCAGGCTCTGCTGAAACGCTTCCGGAAGCACCGGCACCGAGCCGGTCAGCAGGATCGCGTCGTAGGGCGCGTGGGCCGACCAGCCCCGGGAGGCATCGCCTAGCTCCACCGTCACGTTGCGGATGTCGTGGGCTTGCAGATTCTTTTCTCCAAAGGCCTTGAGCTCCGGGTGGATCTCCACGCTGTAGACGTGGCGCGCCCGGTGGGCGAGAAGGGCTGTCATGTAGCCACTGCCAGTGCCCACCTCCAGGACCTTGTCGCCGGGCTTGACTCCCAGCTCCTGGAGCATGCGGGCCTCCAGCTTGGGCGGGAGCATCACCTCTCCGTGTCCCAGGGGAATCTCCATGTCGGCGAAGGCCAGGGCCTTGTAAGGCTCCGGGACGAATTCTTCTCGCCGCACCTGGAACAGCAGGTCGAGCACTTCCTGGTCCAGCACCTCCCACGGCCGGATCTGCTGCTCGACCATGTTGTAACGGGCTTGCTCCACGTTCACCTGGGTTCTCCCTTTCCTTGAGTCTTCCCCCGCGGGGCGCGGGCGCACGGACAGAGCGCTCATTATACTGCACCGCCCGGGCCGACCCGGCGGCAGGCGCCCGCGCCGTGGCCCGTTCGCCCGCCATCAGTCCAAGGTCCGCCGGTAACGGACGACGGCGATGGTCATCACCACTGCCATGAACAGGAGCATGGGCCAGAGATGGGGGGCGCTCTCCGCCAGGCCATTGCCCTTGAGCATGATTCCTCGCACCAGCCGCAAGAAGTGGGTGAGGGGCAACACCTCTCCCAGGACCTGGGCCCAGCTGGGCATGCCGCGGAACGGAAACATGAACCCGGAGAGGAGGATGGAGGGCAGGAAAAAGAAAAAGGTCATCTGCATCGCCTGCATCTGATTGCGCGCCAGGGTGGAGAAGGTGATGCCCACGGCCAGATTGGCCAGGACAAAGACCAATACGCAGCCGAGGAGCAACGGCAGGCTGCCTTCGATGGGTACCCCGAAAACGCCCCGCGCCGCCGCCAAAATCAGAGCCACCTGCACGTAGGCGATGAGGATATAGGGCACGATCTTGCCCACGGTGACTTCCAGGGGCCTGACCGGCGTGGCCAACAGATTTTCCATGGTACCGCGCTCCCGCTCCCGGGTGACCGCCAGGCCGGTCATCATGATCATGGTCATGGTGAGGATCACCCCCATGAGCCCAGGCACGATGTTGTACTGGGTGATGCCCTCGGGGTTGTAGCGCCGGTGCACCTGCACCTCGAAGGGGGGCGGGCGCTCCCTCAAGCCGGCGAGGCTGCCCGGCAGATCGGGTTGGAGCGCACTTCGATTGAGCTCGAAGAGGGTGGCGATGGCGTTGCTGGTGGCCGCGGGGTCGGTCGCGTCCGCCTCCACCAGGACCACGGGCCGCTCGCCCCGCAGCAGCCGGCGGGAGAAGTCCACGGGAATGGAGACCACGAACTGGACCTGGCCGGTGTCCAGCAAGTGCCGCGCCTCAGCTTCGCTCTGCACCCGCTGGACCAGATGGAAGTAGCCGCTGTTGGCGAGGCTCGCGAGAAAGCTGCGGGCGAAGCGGCTGTCGTCGGCCGAAAGCACCGCCGTGGGCAAATGCTTGGGGTCGGCGTTGATGGCGAAGCCGAAGAGGGTGAGCTGGATCAAGGGAATGCCCACCATCATGGCGAAGGTGAGCCGGTCCCGGCGCATCTGGATGAACTCTTTCACCACGATGGCGGCGAAGCGGGACCAGGAAAAGGCCTCGAGGCTCATGGCGAAAGCTCGTCCCGGGCGCTTTCCATGAGCTGGATGAATACGTCTTCCAGTCCCGGCTGAGTCAGCGTCCAGCGGTAGCGCCGATCCTCCTGGAACGGGGCGATGGTGGCGGCGAGGGCCTGGGCGTCGCTGCCCGAGACGTGGAGCACGTGGCCGAAGGGTACTACCTGGGTGACGCCGGGCAGCGCGCGGAGCTGCTCCGCCAGGGCGTGGACGTCCTCCCCTTCCACCGACCAAGTGGTGAGCCCGGAGGCGGCCACCAGCTCCGAGGGAGTGCCCTGGGCCAGTAGCTCCCCGTAAGCCAGGTAGGCGAGCCGGTGGCAGCGCTCTGCCTCGTCCATGTAATGGGTGGAGACCAGCACCGTGATCCCTCGGGCCGCCAAGCGGTGGATCTGCGCCCAGAAGTCGCGGCGCGCCTTGGGGTCCACACCGGCGGTGGGCTCGTCGAGCAGGAGCAGCCGGGGCGTGTGGAGCATGCAGGCCGCCAGCGCGAGCCGCTGCTTCCATCCGCCCGACAAGGTGCCGGCGAGCTGGCGGCTGTGTTGCGCGAGTCCCAGGTCCTCCAGGGCCTGCTCCACGGCGGCGCGGCGATTCGTCATGCCGTACATGCGGGCGACGAAATCCAGGTTCTCCCGGAGGGTGAGATCCTCGTAGAGGCTGAAACGCTGGGTCATGTAACCCACATGGCGCTTGATCTCGGCTGTCTGGCGCAGGACATCGTAGCCCAGGCAGGTGCCGCTGCCCTCGTCCGGGGTGAGCAGCCCGCACAGCATGCGGATGGAGGTGGTCTTGCCGCTGCCGTTGGGGCCGAGAAAGCCGTAGATCTCGCCTTCCTTTACTCGGAGCGAGAGCCCTTTCACCACCGCCCGGCCACCGAAACGCTTGGTGAGGCCCTCCACGTGGATGGCGTATCCGTCATTCATGGGAGGGGGTGAGGCGCTCGAGCCGCAGCGCCACGTCCACGGGCTGACCGGGATGGAGCCCTTGCGCGTGTTCGGGGGCCACCTTGGCCTCCACCCGAAAGAGGAGCTTCTCGCGCCGCTCCCGAGAGAAGATGACCGGCGGGGTGAACTCCGGCTGAGAGGAGACGAAGACGATGGTGGCAGGGATCTGCGCTGGGCAGCCGTCGCAACGGGCCGAGACCGGCTGGCCGATGCGGATTTTCGGCAGATCGGGCTCCGGCACGAAGAAGCGCAGCTTCAGATTCTCCGGGGGCAGGATGGAGAGCACGGGGCTGCCAGCGGGCACCCATTCCCCCGGTAGGAACAGCCGGTCTTCCACATAGCCTGCGACCGGCGCCACTACCGCCTTCTGGGCCAAGCGCCATTGCGCTTGGGCCAGGGCCGCCTCGGCGGCCTTCACCTCAGCCTCCGCAGCCCGGATCTCGTCGGGTCGGGCCGGTAACCGCCCGATGCGCCGCTGGGCCTCCAGCTCCGTCACCCGGGCCCGGTCCCGCTCGTACTGGGAGCGGGCCGCATCCAGGGTATTGGGGCTCACGAAGCCGTCGCGGATCAACCGCTCCTGGCGCCGGAAATGGGCCTCGGAGAAGGCGAGGGCGGCCAAGGCCTGCTGGTACTGGGCCTCGATCGCCGCCAGCTCTTGCGGTCGCAACCCTTTGCTGAGGTTGGCGAGTCGGGCACGGGCTTGTCTGAGCCGCTCCGCCGCTTCCCGCCGGGCCGCCTGCTCGGCGTCCTGTTCCAGCACGAAGAGGGGAGCGTTGCGCTCCACCCGGCTGCCCCGGTCCACCGCGAGCTCCATCAGGGTTCCCGCCTGGGAGGAGGCCACGTAGACGTATTCGCCTTCCACATAGCCTTGATAGGCGGCGGGCTCCTCTCCCGCGCAGGCGCTGAGCAAGGCAAGGGCGGCGATGCCCATTAGGCGCGGGCTGGAAGTCATGCAGCGGGCTCCTTCGCCAGACCATGGAACAGCAGATCCAGGTGGGCAGCCACGTAGCGCTCCAAGCGTGCGGGTTCCCCCTCGTAGGCTTGGAAGCTGTGCTTCCACAAGACCTGCAGGACGAGAGGCGCTACCACCACGCGCCAGGCGAGCGCGGTGTCGATGCGCCGGAATTCCCCGCGCCGCATACCCCGGGCGAGGATCGATTCCACCAGACGCTGCACCCGCTGGATGACTTCCTCGAAGTAGAAGCGGGCGATTTCCGGGAAATTACCCGCCTCCGAGATCACCAGCTTGGGAATGCCCGAAAGGGGGGAGTCCACGACCGCCCGGGCGAATTGGCCGACGAGCTGGCCGAGCAGTTCCCGGCTGCTGCCGCAGAAGCGGGCGGCCTGGGCTTCCGCCTCCGCCAGATTGGGCAGCAGGGCACGGCGCACCAGAGCCTTGAAGAGTTCGGCCTTGTTGGGGAAGTAAAGGTAGAGGGTCCCCTTGCTCACACCCGCTCGGGCCGCCACGTCCGCAAGCCGCGTGGCCGCGTAGCCGTAGCGGGTGAAAAGCTCCAGGGCGGCGGCCAGGATTTCGTCGGGGCGCGCTTCTTTGCGGCGTTGCCAACGGGGCTTGTTCCGCTTGGCGGAAGAAACCACGAGCATTCCTTAATGACTGACCGGTTGGTCATATATTCTGCCTTCGTCTCGCGGTGAACGCAACGCGAGGCATGCGCTGGCGGCTCTTGACCTGTGCACTTGAATCGATCGCCGCTTTGGGCTAGCGTTGGGGCTGTACTACGTAGGGGTCCTGGCAAAGGGCCGACGGTGGACGCGGCGAGCAGTGCCGTTCCGCCGACATGGCCTGGATGCCGGGTGAGACAGACCCTTCGAACCTGTCCGGGTAATGCCGACGTAGGGAACGTAGCTGTCCCTTTCCTTCGCTCCCGGCCAGCGGATTTCACTACTTGAGGAGCGAATCCACATGAGCGCCAATCCCAAGTTCCTGGCCGCCACTGCCCGCGTGGACGATGCGGCCGTGCAGCCGTTTCCCAACTCCCGCAAGATCTATATCCAGGGCTCCCGGCCCGACATCCGGGTACCCATGCGGGAGATCACCCAGTCCGACACGCCGGCCTCTTTCGGCTCGGAGAAGAATCCACCCATTTACGTTTACGATACCTCCGGCCCGTACACTGATCCGGCGGTCACGGTGGATATTCGCCAAGGCCTTCCGGCTCTGCGGCTGCCCTGGATCCTGGAGCGCAACGACACCGAAGAACTTCCCGGACCTACGTCCCAGTACGGCCGGGCGCGGCTCGAGGACCCGAAGCTCGCGCAGCTGCGCTTCAACCTCAAGCGCAAGCCGCGCCGGGCGAAGGCAGGGATGAACGTGACCCAGATGCACTACGCCCGCCGCGGCATCATCACGCCGGAGATGGAATTCATCGCTATCCGGGAAAACCTGCGGCGGGAGGCGTTCCTCGCGAGCCTCACCAAGGAGCAGCGGGAGCTGCTCGCGCGCCAGCACCGCGGGCAGGCCTTCGGCGCCTCCATCCCCGCGGAGATCACGCCGGAGTTCGTGCGGGACGAAGTGGCCCGGGGGCGAGCCATCATCCCCGCCAACGTGAATCACCCGGAAACCGAGCCCATGATCATCGGCCGTAACTTCCTGGTGAAAGTGAACGCCAACATCGGCAACTCCGCGGTCACTTCCTCCATCGGCGAGGAGGTGGACAAAATGACCTGGGCGATCCGTTGGGGCGCCGACACGGTGATGGATCTGTCCACTGGCAAGCACATCCACGAGACGCGTGAGTGGATCATCCGCAACTCCCCCGTGCCCATCGGCACCGTGCCCATCTACCAGGCGCTCGAGAAGGTGGACGGGAAAGCCGAAGAGCTCACCTGGGAGATCTTCCGCGACACCCTAATTGAGCAGGCGGAGCAGGGGGTGGACTACTTCACCATCCATGCCGGCGTGCGGCTCGCCTATATCCCCCTCACCGCCAAGCGCTTGACCGGCATCGTCTCCCGCGGGGGCTCCATCATGGCCAAGTGGTGCCTGGCCCATCACCGGGAGAGCTTCCTCTACACCCATTTCGAAGAGATCTGCGAGATCATGAAGGCCTACGACGTGGCCTTCTCGCTGGGGGATGGGTTGCGGCCGGGTTCCATCTATGATGCCAACGACGAGGCCCAGATCGCCGAGCTCAAGACCCTGGGAGAGCTCACCCGCATCGCCTGGAAGCACGACTGCCAGGTGATGATCGAGGGACCGGGGCACGTGCCCATGCAGCTCATCAAGGAGAACATGGACCTGGAGCTTGAGCACTGCCACGAGGCGCCCTTCTACACCCTGGGCCCCTTGACCACCGACATCGCGCCGGGCTATGACCACATCACCTCCGCCATCGGTGCGGCCATGATCGGCTGGTACGGCACGGCGATGCTCTGCTACGTCACCCCCAAAGAGCATCTAGGGCTACCCAATAAGAAGGACGTGAAGGACGGCATCATCGCCTACAAGATCGCCGCCCACGCGGCGGATCTGGCCAAGGGGCATCCCGGCGCCCAGATCCGGGACAACGCCTTGTCCAAGGCCCGCTTCGAATTCCGCTGGGCGGACCAGTTCAACCTGTCCCTGGACCCGGACACCGCGCGGGAATTCCACGACGAGACCCTGCCCCAGGAGGGGGCGAAGCTCGCCCACTTCTGCTCCATGTGCGGCCCCCACTTCTGCTCCATGAAGATCACCCAGGACGTGCGCGACTACGCCGCTCAGATGGGACTCTCGGAGGAAGAAGCGCTCAAGAAGGGAATGGAGGAGAAGGCCGAGGAGTTCGTGAAGCGGGGCGGCGAGGTTTACACCAAGGCCTGAGGGAGGCGGGCGTCAGGAGCGTCCCCCGTTCACCCGGCGAGCGGCGCCACCTCCGAGGCGAGCGAGGTCCGGTCGGTCAGACCGGCCAGGGGGCAAAGTCCGAATCGAGCAAGACGAGAGGCGGCGCAGCACTGGTGAAGGATGCAGGTCGCATGAACCCGCCCAGCAGGAAGAAAAGGGTTTGAGCGCTTTCATTCTTGCCCTTCCAGGCCTCATTGGTTGCGCTCCCCCCGCAACTGCTCCACGGTTCATTGCCTGCGGCCCTTTTCCCCCACTGGCCTGAGAATGACTTTGCCCCGTTCCTCACCCTCCACCCCTGGGGTGGGGGGAGTCCTGGCTTTTCGCGCATCGGCGGTGGGATCGTAACCCGCCCTTGCGGGCAACGCGCGCGTTAGCTTCGAGAGCCGGCTTGGTAATACTTTGGTAGAGGCAAGAAACGCGCCGGATTGGCCACAGCTTCCTCGAGACAGAGACTGTCGTTGGCTCAAGCCCCTCGAGTCGGACCGGCACGAGGGGCCGCTGTGCTAACATGCGCACTTTTCGCGCCTGTCCATGGAGCTTCCGCCGTTCATCCAGGCGATCATCCTCGGCATCGTCGAGGGCCTGACCGAGTTTATCCCCGTCTCCAGCACGGGGCATCTGATCATCGTCCAGGATCTGCTCGGCTTCACCGGAGAGCGGGCCAAGACCTTCGCCATCTTCATCCAGCTCGGGGCGATCCTGGCAGTGTGCTGGGAGTACCGAGCCCGCTTCCTCAAGGCAGCGGCGGGGCTCGGCTCGGATCCCGCGGCGCGACGCTTCGCGCTCAACCTACTGGCGGCCTTCCTCCCGGCGCTGGTATTGGGCGTGCTGTTCTACAAGATCATCAAGACCTATTTGTTCTCGCCGCTTACCG
>NZ_DAIRTR010000085.1:0-13632 GCF_036803785.1 Pelomicrobium sp.
GAATACATCTGCATGCGTCTGGCCGACCAAGGCTGCAAGGTGGTCGCCACCCACTCCCCGGGCAACAAGAAAGTGGCCGAATGGACCGCAGAGATGAAGGCCAAAGGCTACACCTTCTACACCGTGGGGGTGGACGTGGCGGATTACGACTCGTGCGCAGCCGCCATCCAGCAGGTCCAAAGGGACGTGGGCCCCGTGGACATCCTGGTCAACAACGCTGGCATCACTCGGGATATGACTTTCAAGAAGATGACCAAGGCCGATTGGGACGCAGTGATTCGCACTAACCTGGATTCCTGTTTCAACATGACCAAGCAGGTATGCGATGGCATGGTGGAGCGGGGCTGGGGCCGCATCATCAACATCTCCTCGGTGAACGGCCAGAAGGGTGCCTTCGGCCAGACTAATTACTCGGCCGCCAAGGCCGGCATGCACGGCTTCACCAAGGCGCTCGCCCTGGAAGTGGCGAAGAAGGGGGTGACGGTCAACACCATCTCGCCAGGCTACATCGGCACCAAGATGGTGCTGGCCATCCCCCAGGATGTGCTGGAAAGCAAAATCCTGCCCCAGATCCCGGTGGGTCGCCTGGGCCGGCCGGAGGAAGTGGCCGGCCTGGTCGCTTATCTCGCTTCGGACGAAGCGGCCTACGTGACGGGGGCCAACTTCGCCATCAACGGCGGGCAGCACATGTACTGAGGGAACCAGGGACTTCGCTTCCCCGGGGTTTTACGCCGCCCCAACCCCGGTGGGCGAGCGCCGGGGTCAAGCGGCTTTGCAGGGAAGAGGGTCCCTAGGAATAGAGGAGCAGCGGCTTTAGTCTTTCTTGCCGCCGGTTGCTTTTTTCACCGCTTCGCCGGTGGCGGCGGCGGCGGCCTTGACACCTGCGTCCGCCAATTCCGCCATCTGCCTGGCCGCCTTGGTCATGGTATCCAGAGCAGTTTGTGCGGCGGCGATGGTGGTCTTGAGGGCCGTGATGGCGATCTCGCTACCCGGTGGCGCGCCTGCGGCGGCTTTTTCCAGAGCGCCCTGCATTTCCTTGCCCACGCTGTGCATCTGCTGCTCGAACAGCTTCGCCAGCTCGCCCTGGGCCTGGGAGGCGACTTCGTAGACGCTACGAGCGTACTTGAGGGCGTTCTCGATGTTCGACTCGGCGATCTTGAGCCTGAGGCTCGCCGCGCTCTGTACGTCCTTGGCTTCGGCCAGGGCGCGGGCGGTTTTCGCGCTCTCTTCCATCGCGGCGCGGGCCGCCTCCAATTGCAGGCGAATCAACTTCTCGGCGCTGTCCATGGAGAGCTTGGCGAACTTCAGGGCCGCCTCCACGTTGCCTTTGCTGAGATCGGAAAACTGCTCAGAAGTCTTGACCATAGGTGCCTCCATGGCGCTTTCGGCTGTTGCCCGAGAAACAGTTTGCTGCATAGCACAAAAACATTCTAGGCCAGCACGAGGCTTGACGTCAAGAAGTATTGTGCAACGCAACATACCACCTGCCCGGGAATGCCCGGCCCCGGCCTCCTGGCCGGCTTTCCGAGCGTCCGCAGGCCCTGCTGTATTTATAGCAGGCTTTCTGTAATATATTGATTTGTCTTTTGTTGCGGGTGCCGCCATGAGCGAAGGGGTCCGTCTCATCAAGAAGTACCCGAACCGCCGCCTGTACGACACGGCCGCCAGCAGCTACATCACCCTGGCCGACGTCAAGCAGCTCGTTCTAGACCACGTGGAGTTCCGGGTGGTGGACGCCAAGACCAACGAGGATTTGACGCGCAGCATCCTGCTGCAGATCATCCTCGAGGAGGAAAGCGGCGGCGTGCCCATGTTCTCCCGGGACATGCTATCCCAAATCATCCGTTTCTACGGTCACGCGATGCAGGGAATGATGGGGAGTTACCTGGAAAAAAACATCCAGACCTTTATCGACATGCAGAAGCGGCTGCAGGAGCAAAGCAAGGCCATGTACGGGGAGAATCCCCTTTTCAACTCCGATGCCTGGGCCCAGTTCCTCAAGATCCAGGGCCCGGCCATCCAGGGATTGCTCTCCAATTATCTGGAGCAGAGCGCTAACCTGTTTCTCGAAATGCAGCAACAGTTGCAGAAGCAGACCCGCAATCTCTTTGGCAGCTTCCCCTTCCCAGGATTCCAGGCGCCCAACGCGCGCGAGGAAAAGCCCGCGTCCGACGCTTCCCAACCGGGCGAGTCGCCCGAAGGCGAGAAGAAGAACCCCTAAAAAGCCGTCTCCGCCCTTGCTCTTGGCGCCATGGCCCCCGCCCACCGCCGCCGCAGCCGTGTGCCCCGGGTCGGTTTCGTCTCCTTGGGCTGCCCCAAGGCGCTCGTGGATTCCGAGCGCATCTTGACCCGACTGCGCGCCGAGGGCTACGACATCGTGTCCTCCTATGAGGACGCAGACCTGGTGGTGGTCAACACCTGCGGCTTCATCGAAGCCGCCGCGGACGAATCCCTCGCAGCCATCGGTGAGGCCCTGGCGGAGAACGGTCGGGTCATCGTGACCGGTTGTCTGGGCGTCCAGCGGATGCGGGTGCAACGAGCCCACCCCCAGGTCCTGGCGGTGACCGGCCCCCAGGCGGTGGAAGAAGTCATGGCGGCAATACATCGCCATCTCCCGAAGCCCCACGATCCCTTCCTCGACCTGGTGCCGCCCCAAGGCCTGCGGCTCACGCCCCGTCATTACGCGTACCTCAAGATTTCGGAAGGGTGCAACCATCGCTGTACTTTTTGCATCATTCCATCCCTGCGGGGGGATTTAGTGAGTCGGCCGATCGGCGAGGTCATGGGGGAAGCGCAAGCGCTGGTAAGAGCGGGCGTGAAGGAGCTTCTGGTGATCGCCCAGGACACGAGCGCCTACGGGGTGGACATGAAGTACCGCACTGGCTTCTGGAACGGCCGGCCGGTGAAGACCCGCTTCGCCGACCTCGTGCGGGCCCTGTCCGAGCTGGGAGTCTGGGTGCGGCTACACTACGTCTATCCCTATCCCCACGTGGACGAGGTACTCCCCCTGATGGCGCAAGGCAAGGTTCTGCCCTACCTGGACGTACCGTTCCAGCATGCGAGCCCCCGCATTCTCAAGCTCATGAAGCGCCCCGCCAGCGGCGAGGACAACCTCCGACGCATCCGCGCCTGGCGCGCGGAGGTGCCGGAGCTTACGATCCGCAGCACTTTCATCGTGGGCTTTCCCGGGGAAACCGAGGCGGAGTTCGAGGCGCTGCTCCGCTTCCTGGAAGAGGCGGAACTCGACCGGGTGGGTTGTTTCGCTTACTCGCCGGTGGAGGGAGCCGCAGCCAACCGCCTTCCCGACCCGGTGCCGGAAGAGGTGAAAGAAGAGCGGCGCACGCGCCTCATGGAGCTCCAGGCGCGCATCAGCCGCAAACGGCTGGCCCGCAAGGTAGGCACCCGCATACCGGTCCTGATCGACCGGGTGACACCGCGCCACGCCGTGGGGCGCAGCCCCGGGGATGCACCGGAAATCGACGGCGTCGTACGGGTGGAAGGCGCATCCGGGCTAAAGCCCGGAGATTTAGTGGAAGTGACCATCACCGGGGCAGATACCCACGATCTGCGCGCCATCCCCGTGCAGCAAGCCGCGCAGGCGACGGCACGCTAGCTTTTTTTTCCCGTCTCCCCTCCGCGCAGGGCCGCCGCCTGGGTGTCGAAAAATTGGCCCAGCTGGCGCAGGAATTCGTTCATCGGGGCAGCGGCGAAGGGGTTGGGCACGAAGGCCCGGGTAAAAAGGTCCGCGGTGGTGCCGCCCGCCGGGTAGGACGTCAGGAGGCGCTGGAAGGTTTGCATCATCTCGGCATAGCTCGCCCCGATCCGGGACAACTCCCGCACGTTGGCCACGAACAAATCCGACTCTCCGCCGCCGATCACCTCATTGATGCGGTACATGAGAGCCCGCCGGGCCTCCCAGGGATCATTGCTGTTGGCGAGATAGGCACGCAGGTCCTTGAGCAGGGTTTGGACGTTTTCCGGAAGCGGTTCCATCGAGCTTTCCCCATCGGCTGTCATTCGCGACGAGTATGGCCCGGGCAGGAGAGAAAGGCCAGCACTTCCTCGAGGCGGCGGGTGCGCCCCATGGGGGGGAGGCTTGCCAGGATGCGGCGCCCGTAGGGACGGGTAAGCAGCCTCGGATCACAGATCATGAGCACTCCCCGGTCAGTCTCGCTACGGATGAGGCGTCCCGCCCCCTGCTTTAGGGTGATCACCGCCTCTGGCAGTTGATAGTCGTTGAACGGATTGCCGCCCCCCGCCCGCAAGTGCTCGAGCCGGGCGGCAAACACAGGGTCGTCGGGTGGCGCGAAGGGTAGCTTGTCGATCACCACCACGGACAACTGCTCCCCCGGCACGTCCACGCCCTCCCAGAACGACTGGCTGCCCAGCAGGATAGCGTGCCTCGCGTTGCGAAAACGCTCCAGCATGGCAGAGCGGGATCCCTCTCCCTGGAGCAGCACGGGATAGTCGAGGCCTTGGCGTGCCAGGGCTTCCTTGAGAGCCCCATGGGCTCGCTGCATAGCCTTGAGCGAAGTGAACAAGAGAAAGGCCCGTCCCTGGCTCGCCTGCAGCACCGGTAGGGCTGCCTGGATCACCGCCTCGGTATGGTGCGGATGGGCCGGTTCCGGCAATGCCTCGGGCAGATACAGAAGGGCATGGTTCGGGTAATCGAAAGGGCTTTCCCAACTCGCCGTATCCGCCCCGTCGAGCCCCAGCGCCCGGCAATAATGGTCGAAGCGGCCGGCGACCGACAAGGTGGCCGAGGTAAAGATCCACGCCCGGGGCGGGCCCGCGAGCTGACGGCTGAAAATAGAGGCCACCGACAGGGGCGTGCGGTGAAGCTGGAGTGCTTGCGGAAACGCCTCCACCCAGCGTACCGACGCGTCCGCTTCCTCCGAGCGCCAGCGGGCGAGCAGCGTCGAGAGGCGCACCGCCCGTTCATGGCAATGGGCGAGACCCTCAGCGCGGGCAGCCTGGGATTCCAGGAGGCGCTCGAGCTGCGCGAGCGCCTCGGCCACTGCCGCCAGCGCCGGGCCAAAGCCGGGACGCTCCATCGCCTGGCGAGCGGGCCATCGGCCGGGGGTCTCGCCCACTGCCAGGCGAAGATCCCGGGCGGCTTTATCCAGCGCCTGGGCCGCCTCGGGCAAGCGCTGGAAATCTCGCGCTGCTGCCGTCCCCTCCGCCCGGGCATCCCGGGCAAGCTCGATCAATTGACCAGTGCCCACGCTTTCCCCGAAGAAAAGGGAGGCGGTCTGGGGAAGCTGGTGGGCCTCGTCGAACACCACCGTGTTGCACGCGGGCAAGAGCTCCGCAACGCCCACGTCCCGCAGCATCAGGTCGGCGAAAAAGAGGTGGTGATTCACCACCACCACGTCCGCCGCCAGGGCTTCCCGCCGCGCCCGCATGACAAAACACCGGTCGTAATAAGGGCAGCTCGTCCCCAAGCAATTGTCCCGAGTGGAGGTGACCGCCGGCCACACGGGGGAATCCTCGGGCACGTCGGGAAGTTCCGCGCGATCCCCGGTCCTGGAGACAGCGGCGAACTGGCGCACCCGCGCCATATGCGCCGCTGCCTCCCGGCTGGCAAAGCGGGCCTCCGCCAGGCTGCGCTCGAGGTGATACTGGCATACGTAATTGGCGCGACCCTTGAGCAGGGCCGCGGTCACCGCAAGCCCCAAGGCAGCCCGCACCGTGGGCAGATCCCGGTGGTAGAGCTGGTCCTGGAGGGTCTTGGTGCCGGTGGAGAGGATCACCTTGCCGCCCCAGATCAAGGCGGGCACCAGGTAGGCGAGCGTCTTGCCCGTGCCGGTGCCCGCCTCCGCCACCAGGATCCGGCGCTCCTCGATCGCTCGGGCGATGGTGCTTGCCATCGCCAGTTGCTGGGGCCGGGCACGGTAGCGGGGAATGCGACGGGCAAGGGGCCCGTCTTCGGCGAAGACGCGCTCCAGATCGAGCATGAGACCGGCGGAGAGTTTCCCTGCGAGTCTACCATGGGCGGCACCATGCGGCTTGCGCCCAGGTTCCTTAAAATTTGAATGAGCTTTCTTTTCCTTTGCAGCTTGCATGAACGCGGCCAATGCCATCACCCTGCTCCGGCTGTGCCTGGTGCCGGCCCTCACCTATTTCCTGCTGCAGGCAGAATATCTCCTCGCCTTCTGGGCGTTCGTGCTCGCGGCGGCGAGCGACGCCCTGGATGGCTTCGTGGCACGCCGCTTCGACCAGCGAACCTCTATCGGGGCGGTACTGGACCCCATGGCCGACAAGCTGCTCATCTTCGCCACCGTACTGGGGCTCGCCTGGATGCAAGTGCTGCCCCTGTGGCTCACTGCCCTCATGCTGGGCCGGGACTTCGTGATCGTGGTGGGCGCGGTAAGTTATCGTCTGGCGATCGGCCCCTACCAGATGCAGCCCACCGTCTTGGGCAAGACCTGCACCTTCTTCCAGTTCGCCTTGCTGGTCCTGCTCCTCGCAGACGCCGCCGGTTACGTGGAGGCGGAACCCGCACGCGTACCCCTGTTCGCCTTGGTGGCCTTGTTCACCGTGCTCTCCGGCGCTCATTACGTCTGGCTGTGGGGCCGCAAAGCGGCGCGGCATCAAAGCTGATGCGAGCGTACCCTTGATTTCCATCAAGTCCCCGGCGGGGCCACCGTGCTTAAATGGGGCCTGCGGCCGCGGGGTCTGCCATGGAAATCGTCTATTTCACCGTCGTTGCCATCGGGCTGTACTTCCTCGCCGACGGGATCCTGGACCGCATCGAGCGCGCCCGAGGTGCCCGATTCGAAAACCGAAGCCTCGTCTATTTCGCCATCATCCTGCCACTCGCCGTGCTCACCTTCTGGCTCATCAATACCCTCTCTGGCCCGTAAGCGGGCGCCCCACGGCGTGGAGAGCACCGCCAACGCGACCACCAGCACAAACAACAGCCCGCCGGCCACGGCGACGAGCCCCCCTACCCCCATGAGGCCCATTCCCGCCGTGCGCCCGATGCCTTCCAGCACCTCGGCGCCTCCAGCCATCTTGCGCTGCACCCCGTAGCCTCCGGACCAGAGCAGCCCCAGGATGTGGAAAAGCTGTCCGCCGCCGTAGAGGTAGCACTGCCAGGTGGCAAGACCTGGCCTCGGCGCGGCGAAGCCCAATCGGGGCAGCAGGTGGTAAGCAATCCCCATGAACGCTAGGGTGACCCCCACGATGCAGCCGTGGTAATGGGCCGGGATCTTGACGTTGCTGCCTTCGATGGCAAGACCAATCAAGCCCCCTGTCCCGAACAGGAGGAGGGAAGCGACCAGGGCCGCCCGCAGCGGCCGCTGCTCGGCCCGCGGAGCGGGCGCCGCCGCCAGGGCCAATACCACGGCCAAGGCGAAAGGCAGGATCGCCAGCCCACCACCAAAACCCATCAGCCAGGTGTGCCAGCGGTGATACTCCACCGAAGTGATGTCATGGGCCAGATGGATCACGGGCATGCCGAACACCGATACCAAGCCGATGCCGAACAAGAGGAGAACCACTCGAGGCGTGAGGGGCACCCGAACGCCCCCAGCGCTGGCGAGCCACAGCCAGGCGACGAACATGAGGAGAGTGTAGGTGAACTGGAGCACGTGCCCTCCGCTCCAGAACAGAAGCTCGTAATAGGCCTTGTCCTCGAGCCCGGAGGGAAGGAGAAGGTACGACCAGGCAAAAGCGAGCAAGGCCACCGCTGCCGATACCACCGAGGCGTTCAACCCGAAGCGCAGTGCTGCGGCCCCATCCGGCCGGACTCCCACCGGCGGCGCAGCGGCCATGCTGCGCACTGTCAGCAACGCGAAGCCAAGAGCGAACATCGAAAGCCCGGTGAGAAATACGGGGCCGTCCAGCACTGGAACGTAGTTGCTCATCACCGCCGGCTCGCGAGCGAGAAACGGAGCTGCCGCCATGAGGAAGGTTCCGACCGCGGCGAGAACCAGGGCGACCCACGCCAAGGGTAGCCCGCGGGCGGTGCTGTTCAGGGTCCAGAAGGCTCCGGCGAAGGCGATGAACCACACCAGCACCGAGAGGTCCACGTGAACCACCAGGGCCACGTGGAAGAAGTCCACCAAGGGGAAGACGTCCTTTACGTAGGGCGCCCGGGACAGGACCAGCAGCACCGAGAAGAGGCCCGAGAGAATGAGGGATACGAGCCCGAGACCGAGCCAGAGGAGCGCCAGGGTACGCCGCGCCCCCGTGGGAATCGGCAGCGCATAGGGCCCTGCCGCGGCGCGGACGAAGGAGGGCAATCGGCGGATGGCGGCCTGGGCTAGCGCTTTCATGGAAGCAAAGCTTTGTCCTTGTGGCGGCCGACGCCCCGCTCCACGGCCTTGCGCCATGCGGGAAGCGCCGCGAGATGGGCACGCAGCCGCTCCAGCTCCTCCGCCAGCCGGCGAAAATCCCGAGAGCCGGCCCAGCACACACGCAGCCGCTCGGCGGGAACGCTGCGGCGCAGATGAGGTTCGCGTTTTCCCTGGATCCGCTCCTCGACCCACCGGTTGCCCAAGCGGAAGGCGCAGTCTCCCTCCCGGCAGCCGGTCACCAGTACGCCGTCGGCGCCGCTCCGCAAGGCGTATTCGATGAAGGAAGGAGGCAACATCCCGGCGCACAGCAGGCTCAACGCAGCAGTACCGGGCCCGCGTAACCCCTCCACCTCGGCGCCCCCGTCGCAGCCGAAAACGACGATCCGCGGCCGCCCAGCGAGCGCCGTCACTGCCGCTTCGAGCTGCGCCCGCAACACGCCCATGGGAAGCTGGGGCATGTCGATACCGGTTAGCAGGGGCTCGGCGCTGCGAAACGGCGTGGAGGACGGGCACGCTCCGGCACAGATGCCGCACCCGGCGCACAGCTCGGGCAACACCACCGCCTCCCGGGGCAGCCGGCGCCCGTCGCTGCGGGGCCGCAGCACCACTGCGCCATAGGGGCAATCCTCGTGGCAGCGCCCGCAGCCGTTACAGTTGGCAAGGTTTACCTGGGCTACTGGGGCACGCCGGGGATGGGGTAGAAGCGGCACCAAAAGCAGCAACAACATGGCCGCGCCCGTAAGGGCCCACAACCCGGCCGGTGACCAGGCGTAAACGGCCGGCAAAGGAAAGAGGTAAAACCAGTCGAACCTGAGCTGCGCAGCAACGCTGGCCAGGTCCGCCGGCGCGTGGCTCGTGACCGGTTTGACGAGGGCAAGGAGCAGCAGTGCGGCGAGGGCGCCCAGGGCGAGCGGCCGGGGCGGATGGATCACCGGGCGGCTGATGCGCTGGAGGTGGACCCAGGCGAGGAGCAAGAGCGCCAGGGGCAGCCCCAAGTGCAGGAACATGGCCAGGGTGAAGAAACGGTCAGTGACCCCGCCGGGGATGAGAAAGTTGCGCGCCAAGGGCTCCGAGAAAATGGGCAACACGTCTAGCCATTCGGCAATGGCCAGGGCTACGAACTGCCCGAGCTGGTCCCACACCAGCCAGAAGCCGATCGTCCCGCTCACCAAGGCGAGGGGGAGCAGCAGCACTCCCGTCACCCAGGAAAACCAGCGGAAACCGTGGTAGCGCCCTGCGATCCACTCCTTCGCCAGATGCAGCAGCATCGTGAGTATGAAAGCGTCGGAGGCATAACGGTGGAGGCTGCGTGCCACTCCGCCCAGGTACCACTGCTCCCGGGTCAAACGCTCGAGCGAGAGATAAGCGCGCTCCACTCCGCTTTCGCTGAACGCGTAGAGATAGGCGCCGGAGACCACCACTACCCAGAAGAAGAAAAAGGCGAGCGCCCCCAAGTGTCGCCACGGGTTGTGGGCAGGGGTGAAAACACGGTCGAATAGGGCCTCGAGGGCCTGTAGCCCGGCAAGCAGCGCCAAGCGCAGGCTCGAGCGGCAGCGATCGTTATGGAGCGATTCGCCTTCCGCCATAGTCTCAACGGGACCGGAACAGGAACCCACCCTGCTCCGCCTGGAAATCGATCACCAGCACGTCCCCCGGCGCGAGGTCCACCGTGGCCTCGGCCACGTGGCTGAAGCCCTCGGTGCGCCGGTCGTTCAACCGGGCGACGAAGCGATGGGAGCCGGCCGTCACCGGTTGCCGCCAGTAGACGAGGGAAGCGAGATCCTTGGCGAGGCCCGAGGGTGGTGCCGTCGTGCGCAGCAGGAGCGTGCCGTCCATCTCCACTTCCACCGTGACGGGCACCCGCTCCCGGGGACAGACCAAAGGCGCCCGCATGTTGGGCGGGAGCTTTGCCAGCTCTTCCGCCGTGCGCTCGCGGCATTCTTCCCTGCGCTCACCTGCATGGCGTATGGATACGCGCACCAGCGCCTGGTCCGGTTCCAGGTGGCGGTACGGCGGGTCGGTGGAGAAATATCCGACGGCGACCATGAAAGGCACGTAGAGCAGCCCTTGGGCCGCATAGCGCAGGGGGTTCACGCGGCCCCTCCCAGCTTGACCAGCTCGGCCTCCCCTGCCCGCAGGTGGGCGGCGGTGCGAAATGCGTCCGAGAAGCAGTCGTCGGGGTGTAATCCCCGGGCGATGAACGCCGGGTGCGCCGCCTCCACCATGGCAACCGAGCCGCAAGCGTAGATCTGGTAGCCGGTCAGATTGGGAAAGTCCTGCACAATCGCCTCGTGCACCAACCCGGTACGACCGTGCCAATGGTCTTCGGGCTCAGGGGCTGACAGCACAGGGACGAACTCGAAGTTGGGATGCTCTCGCTCCCAGCGCTCCGGCAGCGCTTTCATGTACATGTCCCCAAGGCGACGTGTGCCCCAGTACAAGATCATTTTCCGCTTGAGGCCCACGTGGAATGCGTGCTCCAGCATCGCCTTCACCGGGGCGAAGCCGGTAGCGCCGGCGACGAAGATGATGGGCTTTTCCGAATCCTCCCGCAGGAAAAACGCCCCCAAGGGTCCCTCGAACTGCACCACTTCCCCTTCCTTCATTTCAGTGAACACATGGGTGGTGTACTTGCCGCCAGGGATCCAGCGGATGTGGAGCTCGATCAAGTCCTGTGCCGCATGGGGCGCGGTGGCGAAGGAAAAAGAGCGCTTCTCCCCGTCCGGCAGCAGGATATTGATATACTGCCCCGGGTAGTAGCGAATCTTCTCGCCGCCTTCCAGCCTGAGGAACACCTGCATCACATCTTCGGCAAGCCGGTTGAGCTTGTGTACCCGAGCAGTGTAGATCCGAGGAGCGATTCCTCCTGGGGCTCCGACCGGCTGATATTCGATCTCCAGATCAGACAGCGGCGTGGCGCAGCACAACAGGGCTTTCCCTAGGCGCCGCTCCTCTTCGGTCAGCGCCGAAGGCTGATAGGCCCCATGATCCACGGTGCCGTACAGGATCGTGCCCTTGCACTGCCCGCAGCCGCCGCTGCGGCAATCGAATGGCACCGGCATCCCTTCCCGCAGGGCCGCGTCGAGCAGGCTTTCCCCCTCCCGCACCGGGATGATGCGGTTGTCGGGATGCACCATGACGTGATAGCCCTCCCTGGGTCCGCGGGCCCGCTTGGGGGGCAGCCACGGCAGCAGCAGGAACAACAGGGTGGCACCGCCGGCGAGCCACCACACCTCCGCCGGCGACCAGCGGTAGATCAAGGGATAGAGGGCCAGATAGAACCAGTCGTAAGCGATCTCGGTGATGGCGGTGGTGAGGTCGGCCGGCGCCTGGCTCCGCGCCGGTTTCACCAGGGAAAGGACCACCAGTGCCACCAGCAGGGTGATGGCGATGGGCCGCGGCGGGTTGGTTTTGGCTCGGGGCACCCGCTGCACGTGCACCCACAGCAAGAACAGCACCGCCAGGGGAAGGCCGATGTGGATGAAAGAGAGGAGGCTAAACAGCCGGTCGTTGACCCCTTCGGGAAAGATGAAGTTACGAATCAGAGTGCCCCTGAAGATGGGCAGCCAGTCGAACCACTCGGCGGTAGCAGTCACCACGAACTGGGCGAGCCGATCCCAGGGCAGCATGTAGCCGTTCACCCCGGAGGCATAAACCAGCCACAAGACGACTATGCCGCTCACCCAAGAAAACCAGCGAAAGCTGCGATAGCGGTCGAAAAAGAAATGCCGCAACATGTGCAGCAACATGGTGAGCACCATGGCATCGGAGGCGTAGCGGTGTATCGAACGCATAATGCCACCCAAATACCATTGCTCCTCGCTCAAGGACTGGACCGAATGGTAGGCTTCGCTCACTCCGGTCTGGAAGAAGGCGTAGACGTAAAGGCCGCTCGCCACCACCACCCAGAACATGAAATAGCTGATGGCCCCGAGGTAATAGAGCGGATTCAAGCGCTCGCCAAAAGCGGCGTTGAACACCCGCTCCGCCTGGAGGAACGTCCATTGCCCAGCGCGCTGCACGTATCCCAACATGCTGGAAAGCTTACCCGCGGGCGAGCGCGGAGCGTTTGATATGGGTCAAACCCGAGGGGGCTTGGAGCCGCGGCCGCGCCGCCATTCGTATACGATGAAGCCGACGGTAAGCGCCGTCGCAAACAAGGCGCCGAAGAGCTTGTAAAAGATTTGGTAATTGAGGCGATAGACGCCGGAAGCCGGATCGTAGACCGTGCACAGGAGCCGCACCCGCTCCACCAGCTCCGAGAGAGTTATGGACGGCCGCGGCCCATCGATGAGGAGGCGCTTGAGGGGTTCGACGAGCTGAGGAATGCCGAACGTGTCCCCGTACACCTGGGCGTAGATGCGGCCGTCCTGGTCCACCACCGTCACCTGGAGCAGGTGGTCGAAGCCTGTGGGAGTTTGCACGTAGCGAAAGCCGAAGTCCCGGGTCAGAGCCTCTAGGCTCTGGGGATCGGGGCTCAGGAACTCCCAGTTGGGCAGGTCCACCCCCTGCTGCCGGGCGAAGGCGGCCATGGCGACCGGCGTATCGAAGGGCAGATTGAAGCCGATGGAAACCACCGCGAAGCTGTCCTTGCCTAGGCTTTCCTGGGCCACCCGCACGGCTTTGGCGAGGAAACGGGTGGTAGCCGGACAGACTTGGTAGCAGCCCGTATACATAAAGCTCACCAGCAGGGGCTTGCCCCGATACGAGGAGAGGCGCACCCGCCGGCCCTCCCGGTCGGTGAAGAGGTAATCGCCGACCCATCGGCCAATGGCCGCCTGGCTCGCCCGCAGCGCCTCTTGAAGGTCGAGGCCTGCTGTTGCGCCCGTCTTCTGCGCCGCAAGGGCTCCGCCGCTTGCCGCCAGCAAGGCGCCGGCAAGCACCCACATGGAGCAGACGCCGAGCCGTTTCACGGCGCTCTACCGCATCAGCGCCCCGTCGAGCAGCGCCGCGCCAAGGAGCAGGGCGAGTTGCAAGAGCGATGCGTGAAAGTTGGCCATGGCCGCCGTCCGGCTCGGGGAACGGGCGAGGGCCGCGCTTTTCGTGAGGAACCATGCGCCTCCCGCGGCAGCCCCGGCCAGATAGACCCATCCCAGGCCGAACAGCGCCGGCAGCAGGGATACGCCCACCAGCACCACGGCATTGCCGAAAATGATCCGGGCACAGCGGGCCTCTCCCACCACGCACGGAAGCATGGGTACCCCCACCGCCTGGTAGTCGCTGCGATAGGCGATCGCCAGGCTCCAGAAGTGGGGCGGCGTCCACAGAAACAGCACCGTCGCCAGCAGGAAGGGTGCCGCCGGCAGCTCGCCCGGCGCCGCGGCAGCGG
>NZ_DAIRTR010000086.1:0-13353 GCF_036803785.1 Pelomicrobium sp.
GCGGGGATCGACGGCAAGGCGAGCGCCCGAAAAGCCGCCGACCCCCCCAACGCTCCCCACTGCCCCTCCTCACCCCACGCTCCGCAAAGAGAACAAGGGTCAAAGAGGCGGCGGACGCGAGCCTCCCGGCGAGGGGCCCCGCCGCTCACAGGGAACTAACCCCGGAGGCAAGGCGTGGGTCTCGGGTTAGCGGGTAGGTTTTGCCAGAAACAAAAAACCCCGGCGCGATCGCGCCGGGGTTTCAATACGTTCGGACGGCGGCCTCAGGCGGGGTTGACGTTGGACGCCTGCTTGCCCTTGGGACCCTGGGTGACGTCAAAGGAAACCTTCTGCCCTTCTTTCAAGGTCTTGAAGCCTTTGCCCTGGATCGCGGAGAAGTGCACGAAAAGATCCTCGCCACCCCCATCGGGGGTGATGAAACCATAGCCCTTCGCCTCGTTGAACCATTTCACCGTACCGGTGGCCATTACACAATCCTTTCAAAAAAACAGAACGAACCCGCGGCCGAAACCGCGTTCCCATGTCGGACCCACAAGACTGCGAACCGCCAACCGGTGGTGCAAACCTTGCAGCGAACACGCCGCCTTTTTAGCCGACTGTCGCCCCCGTGTCAAACGCTTGCGCCGCCAGAGGAGCCTGTCGGGAAAAACCCCTACCCGGTGCGCCATCGGGCGAGGCGAACGAGGGCGAGGGCGGCGAAGGGCAGCGCCAAGCCGATCAAAGTCTGGACGACGAGGAGCAGGCCCAGCTCACTGTAGTCAGCAGGGACCAAGACCGATCCGCTGGCGGGATCGCGCACCTCCCGGGTGACGACGAAAACCTGGTTGAGATACTTGGTGCCGAGCTGGGCCGCCGAAAGGGCCAGGTTGGTGAACGAAGCCATGACGGCAAAATACGTGGCCTTGAGGTTGGCGGGCGCCGAATTGGCGATCCAGGCGAGCATGGGAATCATGGCGATCTGCCCTAGAGGCGATTCCAGGGCGGTATTCACCACGGCGATGAAGCGGGCGTCGACCAGGCCGCCGGACACGGCGGCGGTCCACCGGTGCAGCCCGTAGTACATGCCAACGATGGGCAGTGCGAGCAGTGTGCCGGCGATGGTGAGAAAACCCACCACGTAAGCGATGGAACGCTCCGCCATGAAGCGACGGAAGATGAACATGCCCACCAGGGTGAGGGCGCTGCCGATCAGGGAAAGCACGGACAGAAAATGCTCGTCGAAGCCCAGTTCGTCGATCATCCACCAGGTGAGTCCGGCCCCTGGCGTGGGCACCGCCCGGAAGGCAAAGATCACCACCGCCGTTCCGATCAAGGTGGCGCGCGCCTCGGCTTCCAGCTCCCGGGTGAGCCGGCCGATGAGAAAGAGGACAATGGCAAGGGAACCGACGAAGATCAGCTCCTGGTTGTAGGGCACGTTGCTCAGGCCCAGCGCTACGGTGAAAACCACGAAGGCGCAGCCTCCGCCCAGGATCCAGCCGTTGGGAGCTGGGCGCGCGACGGGCCCCAGCACCAGCTCCTCCGCCGCCCGCCTGTCGTAGCCCTGGGCTGCAAGCCGCCGCAGGTCGCGGCGCTTGCGTACCGAATGGATCACCACGCCCGCCACCGAGATGGCAGGAATCGCCAGGGCCATCAGATAGACGCGGTAGTAGATCTGCGCCTTGGCTTCCATAGGCAGGGCGTGGGTGCCGGAGAACACGTACAGGTTGATAAGCGCCACCAGCACGGCGCCCCCGATGATGGCCACCCGTCCCAGGGTCTGCATGGTGGTGTGCATACCCTTGCGGGTGGCCGCCTCGATGGGCCGTCCGTCCGGGTCCACCCGCGGCACCGCTTCCACCGTCATGGCGTCCGCGACCGCGTCCTGGAGCACGTAACCCACGGGAGCGAGAAGCGCGGAGAGCACGTACCATGCCTCTGCCGGCATGAAAGCGACCAGGGCTTCCCGGTGACCGATGAGCCCCACCATGATGAGGAGGCTCGCCGCGATGAGGCTCGCTCCCAGGTAAACGAGGGCGCTTTTCCAGCGCCACACCAGGTCCACCAGGTGCCCTAGAGGCATCTTGAGGGCCCAGGGAATGTTGACCCAAAACCCGAGGGCGGCCAAGAACGCGGCTGAAAGTCCCAGGTAATCCTTGACGAAGAAGGTCCCGACGATGTCGGTGAGGCCGGAGATCCCCGCCGCCATGTACACCATCAAAGGCGGCAGGTAGGAGAGCCGTAGCTCCCGGCCCAAAGACAGGAGGTTGCGGTCCACCCAGTGGTAGGCGGCGGTCAGCATCGAGGTCTGCGGCGGCATGCGCCCGTCCGAGGGGCATTCTATGTCCGGACCGGACCCTCCGGCCGGGAAAACGACAGCTGGAAGCAAAGGGGCGCGAAAGTGATCCTTCAGCGACCAGTCCTTGCATTAGGCTGCCGACGGCACCGGGCGTTTCCGTGAAACCCCTGGGCGGCGAAGCGCCCCCCTTTTCCACCCGCAGTACCAGCGCGTTCCAAGACCGCCTCAGTTTTCGCCGTTCACCGAAGCGGAAATCTCGTCGTCGCCCAGCATGGGGGTCGCCCAGGCCATCGCCGCCCTGGAGCCAAGCTACCCCCGGACCTGGCCGTCCGAAGGGCGACGGCACGCCAAGACCATGATCGTCGGAGACATCCCGCAGGCCGAGGCACGCTGCGCCTCCCGGGACGAGCCCCTGCGGGGCGTTTCATGGGAGCGCCATGGCGTGCACCCGATGGAACGTTTGAGGTGCAAACGAGACGCTTATGAAAAGGAAAACCCGGCACAGGGCCAGGTTTTTCGTCTGGGCGAGCCGGGCCGCCGGGGTCAACCGATCACCTGCCACTCTCCCTCGCCCACCTGGCACGCCTTGCCCCGGACCCGCTCCTTCCGGCCCTCCACCGTGACCACGCTCTCGTACTCACGACACTTGCGGCCCTCATGGGTGAAGCCCTTGAGGGGCGTCACAGCATAGGTAACGCCCTGGGGATTGCTCCAGGTGACGGTCTGGCGGTCCGCTGCCAGCTCCAGGGCATGGCCGAAGCAAGCCCGGTCTTCCCGATCCATTTCTCTGCCGATGCTCGCCCCGATCACCGCGCCGAGGACGCCCCCGATAATGATGGCGGCGACCTTACTTTCACCCTTACCCACTTGGGAGCCCACCACGGCGCCCACCGTGCCGCCCAGTACGGCGCCGATGGCCTCTCGGTTGCAGCGCCCCGAAAGAATGCCGTAATCCCGGGGCCATTTGTGGCCGGAGTAGCCCACGTAGTATGGATCGTGCTTCTTGCGCCACCCATGGGCCGGGGCCCAGGGAGGCGGGTCTGCCCAGGCCGGTGAAGGCGCTGCCCCCGCCAGCAGGGCTACCAGCAGAGCCGCCGCTATTCCGCGATCCCTCACTACGCCTCCTTTCTCCACGGAGAGCCTCCTTTCCGCTGAATCGAACTCTAAACATAGGTTAACGGGCCACTGCCCCACCGGCTGACAGGGCCGAGTCGGGAACTTACAAATTTCGGCACGTTGGAACTCAGCCAGCGTAGCGCCCACCAACGGGTTATGCCGGTTTCGTCCTGCTTGACGAGGAGAAAGCATGATTCGTTCCATAGGCCGCGCCCTCCTTGCGCCTGCCCTCCTCTGCGCCCAGATCGCCGGTGCGGAGGCCGTTTATGATTCCCAAGCCCATGCGTTCCGGGTGGTCACCCTCGCCCGAGGGCTCGACCATCCCTGGGGGCTCGCGTTTCTCCCCGATGGCCGCTTCTTGGTGACCGAGCGCCCCGGTCGGCTGCGCCTGATCGGCCCGGAGGGCACCCTGGATCCCCAGCCTATCGACGGGGTGCCCCCGGTGGCGGCTTACGGCCAGGGAGGACTGTTGGATGTGGCTCTGCATCCCCGCTTCGCCGAAAACCGGCTCGTTTATCTCTCCTATTCCGCCCGGGGCGATGGGGGCATCGGAACAGAGGTGGCGCGAGGACGGCTCAACGGCCACCGCCTGGAAAACGTGGAGGTGATCTTCCGCCAGACGCCCAAATCGGGGGGCGGGCGCCACTTCGGCTCGCGCCTGGTGTTCGACCAGCAAGGTCACCTTTATGTCACCCTGGGGGACCGGGGCGAGATGGAGCGCGCCCAACGGCTCGACGACCTGGCCGGCAAGATCGTGCGGCTCACCGAGGACGGCCGAGTGCCCCAGGACAATCCCTTCGTGGGCCGGTCCGGGGCTCGGCCCGAGATTTATTCTCTGGGCAACCGTAACGTCCAGGGGGCGGCGCTCCATCCGCGAACCGGCGAACTGTGGACCCACGAGCACGGGCCCCAGGGGGGCGATGAGGTGAACGTCATCCGGGCCGGCGTCAACTACGGCTGGCCGGTCATCACCTATGGGGTCGAATACGGCATCGGCACCCGAATCGGCGAAGGCACCCACAAACCCGGCATGGCCCAGCCGCTGCACTACTGGGTGCCCTCCATCGCGCCCTCGGGCATGGCCTTTTACATCGGCGACAAGTTTCCTCGCTGGCGCGAAGACGTGTTCGTGGGAGCGCTGAAGGATCAGAGCCTGGTGCGGCTGCGGCTGCAGGGGGAACGGGTGGTCGAAGAAGAGCGCCTGCTGAAGGGAGGCCTGGGGCGGATTCGGGACGTGCGCACGGGTCCCGACGGTTACCTCTATGTCTTGACCGACGCCAGGAACGGCATTCTCGCCCGGCTGGAGCCCGCGGGCCGATAGCCTTGCATCGCGGGCGCTACCAGTCCACCATGATGGAATGAAGACCTGGCCGCGCCGCGCCCTCGCCTCCCCCGGCGACTCCCTGATCCAGCGCTTTCCCTGGCCCAGAGGGCTGCTGCGGGACGTGCTGCGGGGCTCTCCTCTGGAGCGTGCCGCCGCCTATCGGCACAACCGGGCCCAGCTCGGCCTTCTGCTCGCCCACACCGTCCGCTGGAGCGCGATCCTGACCACTTTGCTGGTCTTGCTGCAGATCGTCTCCCAGGCCGCCTCGGGGGCCGAACCACCCCTCGTGACCGTGTTGGGCAGCGCCCTCGGACTCGGGGCGGCCCTCTGCGCCGCGGTGGTGGCGGTCATGGGCGCGACCTGTCTTTACCTGCGCCTTGTCCGCTAGGCTTGGGGACTTGCCGAGCCGCCCCGTTTTGGGGCATCATCGCGTCATGATTCCGATCAGCAGCCAGGCGCTCGGTCCCTCGACCCGCCTTCTCGCTTCTGCTCTTTCCGCAAGCCTCCTGCTTGCGGGGCTGCTGCTGCGCCTGCTCGGGCGCTGACGACTTTCCTCTTTCCCTTCGCGTTGTAACAGCCCGCCCCTCGGGGCGGGGAAGCTTTTCGACCACACAAACCCAGGAGCGTCACCATGGTGCAGGAACCTGCAAAAAAATACCGACCCTTCAAGCCGGTCGACCTTCCCGACCGGACCTGGCCCGGCCGGACGATCGCGGCGCCACCCATCTGGCTGTCCACCGACCTGCGCGACGGCAATCAAGCTCTGATCGAGCCCATGAGCGTGGAGCGCAAGCTGCGCCTGTTCGAGCTTCTGGTACGCCTGGGCTTCAAAGAAATTGAGGTTGCCTTTCCCTCCGCCTCCCAGACCGATTTCGATTTCGTGCGGCGGCTGATCGAGGAGGATCGGGTGCCGGAAGAGGTATGGATCCAGGTCCTCACCCAGGCGCGGGAAGACCTGATCCGGCGCACCTTCGAGGCGCTCAAAGGAGCGAAGCGGGCCATCGTCCACTTGTACAACGCCACCTCACCGGTGTTCCGCCGCGTGGTGTTCCAGCAGGACAAGGCGGGGGTGGTGGACATGGCGGTGCGCGGTATGGCGCTCGTCAAGCGCCTCGCCGCGCAGCGGCCCGAAACCGAATGGCGCTTTGAGTATAGCCCCGAGACCTTCACCGCCACTGAGCTCGACTTCGCCCTGGAGGTGTGCAACGCCGTCACTGCCGTGGTAGAGCCCACGCCCGAGCGCAAGCTGATCCTGAACCTGCCGGCCACGGTGGAGGTGGCCACCCCCAACGTCTACGCCGACCAGATCGAATGGATGCACCGCCACCTGGCACAGCGAGAATCCATCGTGCTGTCGCTGCATCCCCACAATGACCGGGGCAGCGCCGTCGCCGCCGCAGAGCTCGGGCTGATGGCCGGCGCCGACCGGGTGGAGGGGTGCCTCTTCGGCCACGGGGAGCGAACTGGCAACGTGTGCCTCATCACGCTGGCGCTGAACCTGTACTCCCAGGGCATCCACCCTGGGCTGCACATCGACGACATCGACGAGGTGCGCCGCTGCGTCGAGTACTGCACCCAGCTCCCGGTGCATCCGCGCCACCCCTACGCGGGGGACCTGGTGTACACGGCGTTCTCGGGCTCGCACCAGGACGCCATCAAGAAGGGCTTCGCGGTGCAGCGGCCCGACGCTCCCTGGGAAGTGCCGTACCTGCCCATCGACCCGGCCGACCTGGGCCGCAGCTACGAGGCGGTGATCCGGGTCAACAGCCAGTCAGGCAAAGGCGGCGTCTCCTACCTCCTGGAGCGGGATTACGGGCTGCAGCTTCCCCGCCGGCTGCAGATCGAATTCTCCCGGGTGGTGCAAAGGCTCACCGACACTTCGGGCAAGGAAGTCACTGCCTCGGAAATCTATGCGCTGTTCCGCCGCGAATACCTGGAGGTGTCGGACCCGTATCGCTACCTCGCCCATCACGTGAACGAACGGCAAGAGGGAGACGTGGAAATCACGGTGGAGCTGGAGCAACGGGGTCGCCGTCGTACCTTACGGGGCCGGGGCAATGGGCCCATCGACGCCTTCGTGCACGCCCTAGGGGAGGAAGTGCGGGTACTCGACTACCACGAGCACGCCATCGGTGCCGGAGCCGCTGCTGCTGCGGCCGCTTATGTGGAGCTCAAGCTGGGAGACGGACCCACTCTTTACGGAGTGGGCGTGGACCCCAACATCGTGACCGCCTCCCTCAAGGCCATCGTCTCGGGCGTGAACCGGGCGCTGGCCCAGGCGGGGGAGGCTGCGCCCCGTGCCGTAGCAGCCCAGGGTTGATCGGCTGCCTCACGAAAAACGCGCACGAACGGGCCGTCTGGCCGCTTAGGAGTGCAGCCGGCTGTGCTTGGGCACGTTCGCCATCAGATATTCCATCTGATCGGCGAGAATGCGCCGGTTCTGCAAGATCAGATGCTCGAAACGGCTGGGCACGTAGGGCGCATAGAGCAGGCTCATGCGCGCCGCTTCGGGGGTGCGGTTGTTTTTCTTGCCATTGCAGACCTTGCAGGCGGTCACCACGTTCATCCAACGGTCCCTGCCGCCTCGGGACAGGGGGATGATGTGGTCCCGGGAGAGCTGGCGCTCCCGGAACTGGTGGCCGCAGTAGGCGCAAAGGTAGCGGTCACGGGCGAATAGGGCGGCGTTGGTCAACGCCGGTTCCCGTTCCCGGCTGGGCATGAAATCAGTGCCCTTGATGGCGATGATGGAGCGAGTGGACAGCTCCGAGCGCACCCCCGTCAGCCGGGAAACCCCCCCGTGGTAGGTGCACACCAGATTGCCCACCGACCAGGCCACCATTCCCTTGGCGTGGTAGGTGATGGCGTCTTCCACCTCCAACCACCGGTCGGGCATCCCGGCCAGGTTGACTGCCAGAATCCAGGTCACGATAGGCCTCTGTTGCGGTGCGCGATTGCAAAAATCGCGCCATGTAAGAAATTACCACAAAATCCAAAAAAATCCTTCTGCCGATCGTCGGAGCCGAACCGCCGGTCGGCGCCAAAGGAGAGCGGGCGCTTGCCCCCGGACTATAATTCTCTTCGACCTTCCCGGCCCTTCTTTCTCCCAACCGACCTTGATCACCCTCCTGAACCGGGCCCTTTTTGCCATCGGTGTCCCTGCCACCGTGATCCTCGGGGCTTTTTTGCTGGTGCACTATGGCGCGCGGCTGCCTCCGGCCGTGGTGGCGCTGCGGACCTACGGGGCTTACGCCATGCTCGCGGTCACAGCCTTGACCAGCCTGGGGTTTAACCGTAGCCGGCCTTTTTTCGCTACCCTCACCCTCGCAACCGCCTACCTGGGCTACAAACTGATCATCCTTCCGGACCTGGGGAGCGTGGCAGCGCGAACAGTCTACGTGGGCATCTGCCTTCTCGTGCCCTTCAACCTGGCCCTGCTAGCGTGGCTGCCCGAACGGGGCATCTTCAACGTCTGGGGCCTGCGCCGCCTGGTGCTGATCCTGGGCGAGGCCACCCTGGTAGCGGCCTTGGCCCGCGCCCAGGACCTTTATCTTTTGAACCTCCTTGAGCAGCGGCTTTTCGCACTGGCCCTGCCCGGCTCGCCCCCCATCCCCCAGCTCGGGGTTCTCACTGTCGCCGGTGCTTTCCTGGCGATCGCTATCCGGCTCGGGGCTCGCGGCTCCCCCAACGAGGCCGGGCTCGCCGGCGCCCTGGCGGCCTTCACGTGCTTTGCCTACACCTTGGCGCAGCCGATGGCAGCCAACGCGTTTGCCGCCGCCGCGGCGCTCATCCTGTTCATCAGCCTGCTCCGGGACTCTTACCGGATGGCCTTCCGGGACGAACTCACGGGGTTGCCGAACCGTCGGGCACTGAATGAACGGTTGATGAGTCTCAGCGGCCACTATGCCCTCGCCATGGTGGACGTGGACCATTTCAAGCGCTTCAACGACACCTATGGCCATGACGTGGGCGACCAGGTGCTGCGGATGGTGGCCGCTCGCCTCGCCGAGATGGGTGGAGGCGGCCGCCCTTACCGCTTTGGCGGCGAAGAGTTTGCGCTGCTCTTTCCGGGCATGACCCTGCGGGAGACCCTGCCCCACCTGGAAGCCCTGCGGGCCCGGGTGGCCGGGTACAAACTGGCAGTGCGCGGCAAAGACCGCCCCGCGAACGAGCGCTCGGGACGGCGAGAGCGGGGCCAGCGCGTTCCCGACACCTACGTCTCGGTCACGGTCAGCATCGGGGTGGCCGAACCGAACGAGCGCTACACCACCCCCGAAGCGGTGCTGCGGGCGGCGGACAAGGCGCTCTACCGGGCTAAGCGCCGGGGGCGCAACCAGGTCAGCCGCTGACCCGGGATAGCGCAGGAGGGCGCGCCCGTTCGATCATGGGCCCGGCCGCAACCGTGTCAAAGACACAGTTGCCAGAACCGCTTTCCGGCGCGGTTTTCCGAGTCTGGAACTGTTCCACAAGTAAAAGCGGATTTCTGATTCTGTGATCAGTGAGGGCGGCTCCCTATGATTGCTGCATGGGTGCCCATCCGAGCAAGACAGCGCTCTTCCTGGAGAAAGGCCGGATCGTGGGCCTGCGCGAAAGCCAGAGCGCGCGCATCGCCTGCCTCTCGGGTCTGCTGTGGACCACCCAGAGGGGCGACCCGTGGACTGGTTCATCGCCGCCGGGCAGGCGATGACGGTGAGAGCACCGGGGCTCACTCTGATCGAGGCCATGCAGCCCTCCCTCGCCACTCTATTCCGCCCGATGCCAGCGCAGCGCCGGGCGCCCGGGCGGTAGGGTTACCGAGGCCGCTCCTTTCGCGCTTGCTTTGCGGCCTTTGTGCCGCGACTCCTGCCTGGCTGGGGGCTTTTCTGGAACCTAAACCGCCTTGCCGAGCCGGCAGGGCCTTCTAGAATGGAAGCGCGCGCTTGAGCCTACGCGCGATCAACCACCGAGGAGGAAGCTAAAATGGGCCAACGAGACATTCTGCCTGCCGCCCTGATTGTGGGCGCGCTGGCCTGCACGGGTCCCGCGGCGGCACAGAGCAACCTGGAGAAGCTCTCGAGCTTTCGCACCACCGGCACGCCTCTGGATATCCAGACCGTCGCCCAGACCGGCCCCAAGGCCGAGGCGATCAAGCGAAACCTGCAACGCATCAAGCTCCCACCCGGCTTCAAGATCGATCTCTACGCCCTGGTGCCCGACGCCCGGCACATGGCGGTGGGTCCCTCCACCGGCGTCGTGTTCGTCGGCACCCGCAAGACTCGCGTTTGGGCTGTGACCGACCGGGACAAGGACCGGGTAGCCGATGAGGTAAAGCCTTTCGCCCCGTCCCTGGAGATGCAGGTGCCAAACGGAGTGTGCTTCTCCCGGGACGGTTTTCTGTTCGTCGCCGAGCATAACCGCGTAGTGGTGTTTCCAGCGGCCGAATTCTTCTATGAAGGGCCGGATGTCGCCGCCTTCAAGGTGGTAGGCCAGGGGGAGCTCATACCCATCGAGGAGGAAAGCTACAACCACGGCGCCCGGGTCTGCCGCATCGGCCCCGACAACAAGCTCTACGTGAGCCTGGGCCAGCCCTACAACGTGCCCCCAAAGGAAAAACTCGCCCTCTACGATCGGGTCGGCATCGGCGGCATCATCCGCATGGACCGGGACGGGAAGAACCGGGAAGTCTATGCCCGAGGCATCCGCAATTCAGTGGGCATGGATTTTAACCCCAAAGACAAGACCCTCTGGTTCACCGATAACCAGGTAGACGGGATGGGCGACAACATCCCGCCCGGAGAGCTCAACCGGGCCACCAAGCCGGGCCAGCACTTCGGCTTTCCTTGGTACGGGGGCGGCAAGGTGCGCACCGAAGAATACAAGGACTCTACCCCGCCGCCGGACGTAGTGTTTCCCCAGGTGGAAATGGACGCCCACGCGGCAGACCTGGGCATGATTTTCTACACAGGCAAGATGTTTCCGGCGAAATACCACGGCGGCATCTTTTCGGCACAACACGGGTCCTGGAACCGCACCAAGCCCATTGGAGCGCGGGTCATGTTCACCTCCCTCAAGCCGGACGGGACTGCGGACAAAACAGAAGTGTTCGCCGAGGGCTGGCTCACTGAGCAGAACGAGTACGTCGGCCGGCCGGTGGACGTAGCCCAGCTTGCCGACGGCTCGATTCTCGTGTCCGACGATTTCGCGGGCGCGATCTATCGCATCGCCTACGCCCCATGACCGATCGAGGCATGGGCCGCGGCGCCTGGAAAGTCCTGGCGCTGGCGGTCCTCATGGCTGCCATTCCGGCTCACGCCGGGGACGCGGCAGCGGGGCGCCAGAAGGCGATCCAGTGCCAGGCCTGCCATGGGCTGGACGGCCTGGCCCGCATCCCTCAGGCCCCCCAACTCGCGGGGCAAAACGCCGTGTACCTAGAAAAAGCGCTCAAGGAGTATCGCTCCGGCGCGCGCAAAGACGAAATGATGTCTGTGGTGGCAAAAGGGCTGTCGGATCAGGACATCCGCGACCTGGCGGCGTACTACCAGTCGATCGAAATCGTGGTCAAACCGCCCCGGTGACGCCGCCCGGCGCAAGGCCCGGAACCCTCAACGAGGAGACAGGATCCCGTAGAACTCCAGGGCGATGCAGAGGATCGCCACCACGGCCCCCAGATGGGCCAGCCAGGCGAGCCTCGCCGACTGCTTTCCGATGGACCAGGTCAACCACACGGCCCCCAGCAGGAGGGCGGCCCGGATCTCGCCGATGTAGGAACGCAGCCCGATCCACACGGTGACGGCGGCCAGCAGCACCGGGGCGAAGGCGAACACGGCCCGCTGCAGCTCGTTGTACGCCGCAAGGCCCGCCGCAGACGCCAACCAGTTTTCCAGGCGCCCAGGGTAGTGCTCGCCCAGCAGGGAGTAGAGCTGATGGACCAGTCGATCCAGGTCCTCCCGTCGATGGGCGCTGCGCACCGGGACATGCTGCGCCTGGGCCATGGGGCGAAGGGGTACCGGCCATCGAGACGCCTGGGGCAGAGGGGCGCCGTCCGGGTGCACCACCACCATCGGCATCCCCCGTCGGAGGGCCGCCGCCAAGAGACCGTCTTCCTCGAAATCGTTCTGGGCCAGGGCGCCGATGCCGCCCGAGCCCTCCTCCATCACCACCACCACCGCGCCGCACCGCGCCAGAATCTCCTCCATCAGCCGCTCCCCGTGCGCTCCCTGGGGCAGTTCCCGAGGATCCAGGACGACGCGCCCGGGAAACCATTGGCTCAGGTGCTCCCCCACCTGGGACAGCAGAGAAGGCGCGCCGGCGGGCTGGAGACCGGCCAGAAGTACCTTTTTCATTTCATCCCGAGGAAGGGGGTGCAGCGTCAGCCCGGCTGCGTTGCTGGCCGCAGCTCATGCGCTCTAGGGTCTGGCTCAGGGCATCGGTGCGCTGGCGCAAGGTCTCCCGCTGCTCGGCCGTCATCGTAGCGGCGACCTCCATCAACAAGTGCCAGGTCCGGGTCCGATTGGCCGTCATATCCTGGGCCCGACTGGGCGGCTCCAGAAGCGCCGGATGGGAGAGTAGCGTTTCCAGTTGCCGCCGCAGCGGCTCCGGCCGATCGCCGCTTCTCAATGCCTGGGCAAGGGCCTCGCGCCAGCGCTGCCGGTAGGCCAGGGTCTGTCGGGCAGTGGGGACTAAGGATCGGCTCCAGGCGTTGACCTGCTGCCTCTGGGCTTCGGTGAGAGGGCCCAGCCAGCGCTCCAAGTGCTTGCCCATCCATTCAGCATACTTGGCCTCCAGCTCGGGGCGAGAAAGCTCCACCCAGCTCGTGCGGAACTTCTCGTCCCGTTTTTCCAAGCTGGCAATCACGGCCTCTGCTTGTTCGGCGCTAGCGCTGGAAAGCAGCTCGGCGAGATGGGGCGCTGCCTGGGTATAGAGCCGGTCGAGGGCCGCCTGGAATTCCTTATAACGGGCTTCCAGCTGCTCCACCGTGGTGCCCTGGGTCAGATCCTCGCTCACGTGGCGCACCCACGCGGCATAGACGGGGAGCTCGTCGGCACAATGCCAGCGCTTGAGCTCCTTCACCCGGGTGCGCATCAGAGCGCTTTGCCGGTCGGTCAACTCCACGTAGCTTTGCACGTACCAGGGCAGCAGCAGCTCCAGATTGCGGTAGGCGAGATCGATCCGGCTGCATCCGGACAGAGCAAGCAACCCCAGCGCCAGAACGAGAAAGCGGATCGATATGTTTTGAATCGGCGGCCTCATTTCCTGCCCTCACGAAGCTGGAACCGGATCGGCACTTCTACCCAAGCTGCCACGGCCTCTTCGCCGCGACGGGCGGGAACGAAGGTCCAGCGCCGCACCGCTTCCAGGGCAGCTTGATCCAAGGATATAACGCCCGAGCTCTGCGTCAGGTGGACTTCCGCCGGGGCACCGGACGGATCCACCTTCACCCGCAACACCACCGATCCTTCCTGCCCGAGCCGCCGCGCGACCAGGGGGTACTCGGGCGGCGGGTTGCGCAGGTAATCCGCCGTGTAACTCGGCGGCGTGACCTCCGGAGCCCCTCGGTGAGAGGGGCTCGGCGTTTTCTCCTGCGCGCTCCTTCGGAACGTCTCGACTGGGACCCGCTGCGGGGCCGGGGGTTCAACCGTCGGGACCGTCTCCACCCCAAGTC
>NZ_DAIRTR010000087.1:0-13169 GCF_036803785.1 Pelomicrobium sp.
CGCCAGTACCGCGAAGCTTCCGGCCAGCCCGCCGATCACGATGTTGAGCCAGGTGCGGCGCTTGAGCCACACCGTGTACACCACGGCGTAGAAAAACGCGCCCAGGAAGACGTAGAGGGCGACATAGGCATTGAGGGCGAGGGCCGCGGCGCCCACGGCGGCGGCGCCCATGGCGGCCATGAGGACGAGCCACGCCGGCCCGTGCTTGAGCCGTCCGGTCACGAAGGGACGGTGGCGCGTGCGTCCCATGCGGGCGTCCATGTCCCGCTCCACGAACTGGTTGAACGCCCCGGCGCTGGCGGAGGCCACCACCACCGCCAGGGTGAGCACCGCGACCTGCCAGCCGGCGAGGGGCGGTCCCGGCGTCACCGCGAGGCCGGCCAGGGCGGTAAGCCCGATCGGCACCCCGATGCGCAGCTTGAACAGATCGAAGAACAGTCTCACGGCATCCTGCATGGCCATTCCTTTGTGGGTCTCCGGTCAATGGCGGACAAACCCTTGGCTACCGTCGCCTTTGCCTCTCCTGCCGGAAGCGGAAAGCAGGCAAAGGCTCAGCGGTGCCGACCATTTTCTCTGCGCCGCGCCCAATGAGGACGCCTCCCTGGCCGCGTCAGCTGAGCGGCCACACCGAAGACAAGTATTTCCAGTTGACGAAGTAGTACAGCACGAACGACACCAGCAGCACCAACGCCAAAACGAACGTGCCGGGCGCCGCCATGTGGCCTGCGCCGCCGTGACCGGTCAGGGACACGGCCACCGGCTGCGGCGCCGGAGCCACGCCCTCCCGGGCGCTCACGCGCCTGAAATCCGGGGTCTCGATGCGCTTGCCGAAAAACACCGACCCTACGGTCACCAGGATGTAGATGGCCCCTCCCAGCACGGCGAGGATCCCCGCGAGGGCCATGAGACCCACCATGAGGTAGGCGGTCCCGGGCCACTCGTGGGGCAGAAGGTTGCCCGCCATGGTCATGTCCCAGTGGCGCCGGGGCACCCCCAAGGTGCCGGCCCCCATCATGAAGAGGGAAAACACGCTCATGCCGATGCCGAAGATGTAGGGCTGCCACTGGGCCAGCTTGGGGAAAGCTAGCTCGCGCCGGAACAGCACCGGGATCAGGAAATAAGTGAGGGCCATGAACGCCAGGGTGGTACCCACCACCACGGTGGCGTGGAAGTGGCCCGGCACATAGAAGGTGTTGTGCATGAGCAGGTTCAATTGCTCGGTGCCCAGGACGACCCCCGAGATGCCGCCGAGGAAGCCAAATCCCACCAAGGAGATGAACATCCCGGAGAAGACCGGGTTGCCCCACGGAGCCTTCCTCAGCCACTCGAACAGCCCCTTGGTGTAGCCTTTCTCCCGCTGCGCCAGCTCGATGGCACCGGGTACAGTAAAACCGTGGACCATGGAGGCGAGCACCGCCAGATAGAACGCGTAGCTGGTATTGAAGATCTTCCAGTTGGAGGTGAGGCCCGGGTCGGCCAGCAGGTGGTGGGCCGAAGCGAGCTGCAGGAACAGGATATAGAGCAGGAACGCGCCGCGGGACACCCTCTCGTTCATGGGCCGGGCCCCGAACACGATGGCCGCGATGGCGTACCACACGGCCACGTGGGCCGACACATTGATCTGCTGGGACGAGTGCCCGAACGCCCACCAGACCGTGCGATACATGAGGGAGTCAATGTAGCCCACCAGCCCCACTGACCATAGGAAGGTGGGAATCAGGATGATGGCGCCGCTCGCGATGGTGAAAATGGCGATGATGCACGCGGTGAGCGCCCCGAAGGTGACTAGGGGAACCGAACCTCTGTAAGTCTTCTCCGCCTTGGCCACCGCCAGGGTGCCGAGAAACACGAAGCAGCCGATCAATGCACCCACCGCGAACAAGATCAGGCCCAGATAGAAGGTGGGGTGGGCCCCCATCGGCGCGTAGGAAGTGAACATCACGCTGGAATCCCCGCGCCATACCGCGTAGTTGTTAAGCAGCGCGCCGGCCACCATCAGCCAGAATCCGATCCACGCCATGTGGGGCGTGGCGAGGCGGCACCTGAGCAGGGTCGAGGCGGCGAAGTACAGCACCGCGATCTCGAAGAAAATGATCCAGAAGACCAGCATGTTGAGGCCGTGGGCGGTGAGCGCCTGGTAGAAAGCGTCCGCCGGGAGCAGGTGTACCGCTGGCCAGCGGGTGAGCACCACCAGAAGCCCCAGGATCCCGCCCACCAGCAGCGACACCACCGCTGCCACCGCGTTCCACCGGATCAGGGCTTCCGCCGGCTGGTGAAACTGCAGCCCTGTGGTCGGGCAGGTTCGAAACATCCGGTTGATCGCCATGGCCTCCCCCTTACTTGACCACGTACAGCTTGCTGGTCATGGTGTGATGATTGATACCGCAGTATTCGTTGCACACGATGGAATAGGTGCCTTCCTTCGTGGGGGTCACCGTCAAAACGTGCTCGTATCCCGGGTGGACCTGGATGTTGATGTTCTCCGGCTGCAGGGAGAATCCATGCAACCAGTCCATGGACATGAGATGTAGGCGATAGCTCTTGCCCGCCTCCAGCTCCAGCAGGGGCCACCACTGCCACAGGCGGGCGATCAGGTACACGTCACTGCCCGCGGGCGGCCGCACCACGGGTATTTTCTGGTCGGTCTCGGTGCGCACCGTATACTTGTCCACCATGGCCTGGGTCTTCTGGCTGAAAAGCTCCGGGGTGGAGCGGTACGCCTCGTTGGACAGGTTTTGCTTCCCGTATACGTGCCAGTAAGGCATCATGAAGAACATGATCAGGCACCAGATCAAGGCGAGCACGATCCAGGTGATCTCCACCTTGTCGACGGGATCCCTCCACCAGACACGGTTCTTTGGCGGATCGATGGCGGTAGGCATCGTGTAACCTCCCCTTCCTTCAGCAGCGCTCGCTGCTCACTTGGCAACCGGGATGCTGAGAATCTCCATCACGCCCCACACCACGTAGAGCACCATGGGCGAGGCGATTCCTAGAAACAGCAGGGCGAACGGGTTGTCCAGAAGCTGCTGCATGAAGGGAATGGGCTCGTCGCTCGGCTCTTCCGGGTCTTGGATCTTGGACGGTTCGGCCATTGTTCTTCCTCCACATGCTGGAAGCTGTCAGTCTTCGCGCTGCCCCGGCTCGGTGCGGCCACACAAGCGGTCAGCGACAGCCAGCGCCCGCAGCAAAGCGGGGGACGCGTACCAGCCACTGCCCACCCAGGTGTCATTGAGCGGGCGGCACAGGGACATTCCTTGGGAAAAGACGGCACCGAAACCGCTCAAGGCGAGGATGGCGGCTGCTGCGACCATCATCGTCCCTGTGGTATTGCGCCGTCGCGCTCCGGCCATGGGCGCCTCTCATTGCTTTCAGGCCTTGATGATCCGCAGGGGGAAGGAAAGGCTCCTTGATACGCATCAAGAAATTTTCACCCCGCGCAGCGAGGACCAGTATCCGGGAGTAAGCTGCGACGCGGAATTCCGTTCCCATTGCGCTGCCCATGGATCCCCCCGCTCCGGTCTCGCCCGTTCTGGTACGTCTCGTCCAGATCGCAGCCGCGCTCATGCTGTTCGTGGTGGTGTCGAGCGCCTTCCTGCGGCTCACCGCCGCAGGTCTCGGTTGCGAGCCCTGGCCTGACTGTTACGGCGCGCCGCCGATGCCCGGCAGCCACCCCCAGGACGGCGTCCTTCAGTCCCTCGCCTTCCTGGCCCGGCTGGGACACCGCCTCGCCGCCAGCGCCATGCTGCTCATCGTTTTCTGGATTCTGGTCACGAGCCTGCGGCGCTCGCGCCGACGCGGCGACGTGGTGCTGGCCTGGGCCATGGCGGCGCTCACTGCCTTTCTTGCCCTGCTGGGAATTTCCTCTTCCACGGCGACGGGGCCGGCGGTGGCCCTCGGCAACCTGCTGGGGGGTCTTGCGCTGCTTGCCTGTGCCTGGGGACTGCGGGCACGCCTGGTGCCCCCATCGCAGCTCGAGGTCACCGGCCCCCGGCCCGGACCGAGCCTGCGCTTCGCCGCAGTGGGCGCAGTGGTGCTGCTCGCGTTCCAGATCGGGTTGGGGGGTCTCGTAAGCGTCAAACTGGCCGCGGCCGCCTGCCCCACCTTGCCCGGGTGCGAAGGAGGCTTTTCCCTCGGCAAGGGGCTGACCGCCTTGAACCCGTTCGCTACCTCCTCCGTCCCCCTTCCTCGGGATCAGGGCGCGGCCCTCCACCTCGTCCATCGCATCGGTGCCCTCCTGGTCCTCGGCTGGCTGGGCATCGTGGCCTTCGGTGCCCGTGCCCATCCGGGATTGCGCGGCCTGGCAGCCGCAGCTGCCCTGCTGGCGCTACTGCAAGCCGCGCTCGGCGCGGCGATGGTGCAGCGCGCTTTCCCCCTGCCTCTCGCGCTCGCCCACAATGCCCTGGCGGCAACCCTCCTCCTGCTCGCCGTGGAGCTCGCGGTGCGCGTGGTCCGACGAAGGCGTGCTGCACCGCTTGCTTGATGCACATCAAGGCGCCTCCCGCGCTCCACTCCCCACAATGCTTTTTATCCCTGAACACCACGCGACTCATTCGCCGAAGCCGATGGACACCTTCACCAATTGGTTCTCCACCGATCATCGCGCGTGCGATCACCTGTTCGCCGAGAGCGAAGCAGCCATGCTCCGGGGCGACTGGAACCGCTGCCGCCAGGCGGTACGCCGTTTCGGTGAAACCCTGGAAAGGCACCTCCGCCTAGAAGAGACGGTCCTCTTCCCCGCCTACGAAAGCGTAAGCGGTACGCCCGACGGGCCAACTGAGGTCATGCGGCACGAGCACACCCAAATGCGTTCTCTGGTCTCCGCCCTTGCGGGAGCGGCGGCACAGACCGACCCCCAGGCTTTCCGCGATGTCTTCGAGACCCTGCTTGTCCTCCTGCAACAGCACAATCTCAAAGAAGAGCAGGTGTTGTATCCCTTGTGCGACCAGGTCCTGGTCGAGGAGCGGCCGCGGCTCCTCGAAGCGCTGGCGCGGCAGACCGGAGAATAAGGGTGGCGGGCGATCCCCTGATCGTGGACGCCCGGGGCCTTGATCCCCCCGAGCCCCTGGAGCGGGTGCTGGAAGCCTTAGACCGGCTCGAGCCGGGGCAGCGGGTGTTGCTGCTACTTGAGCGGGAACCCTTTCCCCTCTACCGCATCCTGGAGCACAACGGCTACCAGCACGCCACCTGGGTGAACGAAGAAGGCACGTTTCACATCGAAATCTGGGCCCGCGCGTAATGCTGCCGCCGAAGGCCGCGGACGGTGTGTTGTCCTTGTCCGTTCCACTGCGTTTCTTTCTCACCGCGCCTGCTTTCGCGCTGCTTTCTGCCGTCGTGATCGCGCTGGCAGGTCCGGCGGTCGCGGCAAGCCGCTGGGCGCCTGCCGCCCTCGCCGCCACCCACTTGATGACCTTGGGCTTCGTCACCATGACCGCCGCCGGCGCCCTGCTCCAGATCCTGCCCGTGGCAGCGGGCGCCCCAGTGGCACGGGCGCGCCGGGTAGCGGGAGTCACCCACGCGGCATTGACCGGCGGCACCCTCCTGCTCGCCTGGGCTTTCCTGGGCGGGGGCCGCCTGCTCGCCTCCCTTGCCGCAGCGGTGCTGCTGGTGGGCATCGGCGCCTACGTCGTAGCCGTGGCGCGGGCACTTGCCCGGGCGCCGACCGCCACACCCACCGGCATGACCCAGGGCTTCGCCTTGGCCTGCCTCGGAGTCACGGCCCTGATGGGCAGCACCCTGGCCGCCGTCCCGACGCCCGTGGCGGCCGTTCCCCGGTCGACGTTGGTCGATATTCACATGGCATGGGGGTTTGCCGGCTGGATCGGCCTTCTGGTCGTCGGGGTCGCCTACCAGGTGGTTCCCATGTTCGGGCTGAGCAGGCCTTACCCCAGCCTCCTGCATCGAAGCCTGGCGCCGGTGGTAGTGGGCGCTCTGGTGTTCATGGCCACAACGGCACCCGGTGGGGACACGGCGGCGGGACACTTCTTCTTCTACGGCCTAGCCAGTGCCGCTCTCCTGGCCGGCTTCGGCGTCTTTCTTCTGGTCACCTGGAGGATCCAATCGCTCGGTCGTCGCCGCGGAGACGGCGCCACCGCTGCCGCCTGGCGCCTGGCGATGGGGGCGCTCGGTGCCAGCCTGCTCGGCGCCGGGGCGGCCGTGGCGACCGATGCCATTCCTGACCTGCCCATCGCCCTCATGGCAGCGGTGGTGTTTCTCTTCGGGTTCGCTTTCTGGCTGATCGCCGGCATGCTCTACCGCATCGTGCCGTTTCTCGCCTGGATGGACCTGCAGCGGGAGCCAGTCCACGTTCGGCCGCTTCCCAGCGTCAGGCAGCTCGCACCCCAGGGCTCGTGCCATGCCCATGTATGGGCCCATGCCGTGGCTCTGGCGCTTCTCATTGCCGCCGTGGGCCGGCCAGTGCTCGCCCCGGCCGCTGGCGTCAGCTTCGGACTCTCCGCCCTGTGGCTGGGATTCAACCTGTTGTGGTCGATCCGTCTTTATCTGAGAGCGAAGCAGGGGCTTTCAGGAGGACGCGGCTGAGGCGACGGGATCCGGCAGAGCGTTGGAGCTGGGCACGAACCATCCCAGCACGCCGTGCAGCCGCACCACCTCGCCCACCACCACCAGGGAGGGTGGACGGAACCCTCCGGTGCGGGCTAGCTCGGGAAGGCTCTCCAGGGTTCCCACGGCGATCCGCTGCTCGGCCGTGGTAGCCCGCTCCACCACGGCCGCCGGCGTGGAGGCCGCGAGGCCGTGGTCCACCAGGGATCGACACAGAAACGCGAGCCCCCCGAGTCCCATGTACACCACCACCGTCTGGCGTGGCCGCGCCAGGGCCTCCCAATCCAGGTCCATGCTCCCGTCCTGGAGATGGCCGGTGACGAACACACAGGCGTGGGCGTACTCCCGATGGGTCAGGGGAATGCCTGCATAGGCCGCCATTCCGGTGGCGGCGGTGATGCCCGGGACCACCTGGAAAGGAATGCCGTGGGCGGCGAGAACCTGCAGTTCCTCGGCGCCGCGACCGAAAATCAGGGGATCGCCGCCTTTCAGGCGCAGCACCCGTTTGCCTTCCCGTGCCAAGCGTACCAGCAGCGCGCAGATCTGCCCCTGGGGCACGCTGTGGTGCCCTGGCTCCTTGCCCACGCAGACCCGCTCCGCGCCGGGGCGCACCAGCGCCAGGATCTCCGGGGACACCAAGCGATCGTAGAGCACCACGTCCGCCCGCTGCATGAGCTTCAAACCTCGCAGGGTGAGCAGCTCGGGATCGCCGGGCCCGGCTCCCACCAGATAGACCTCCCCGCGCCCCGCAGCCGGGCGTGCATCGAGACTGAAGATGGTGCTTGGCCGGTCAAGACCCATGGGCTCGTGCACTCGAAGGATGACCGGGTCAAAAGACCCGTAATTCGATAGGGACTTTAAGGGGCGACCCGGCGGTGAACCTTGATTTAAGTCAAAACCGATTGCAGGGCTCACGCTCCGCTCCGGCGCCTAATCCTTGATGCACGTCAAAACGATCCTCGGGCCCCGACTCCTAGAATGGTTTTCCAATCGGCGCCCCGAATGAAACCGATGCTCCCGACGCGTCCCCTCTCCTCGCCCTTTGCCTATGGACGGCGACGGGGTTGGGCAGCGCTTGCGTGGCTCGCCCTTACGCTCTACGCCGTGCCAGCCGCCGCGGATATCGCCGAGCGCTATCCCCAGGTCAAGGAAATCTTTCCCCAGGCGGAGCGCTTCGGACCTCTGGAGGGAGATCCGCCGGCGGCGGCGGTCTACCAAGGCCAAGAGGTGATCGGCTACGCTTTTCTCACCGCCGATGTGCTGCGTATTCCCGCCTACTCCGGCAAGCCGATCAACACGCTGGTGGGCTTCGACCGATCGGGGCGGATCACGGGGATCGCCATCGTCCATCATGAAGAGCCGATCCTCGCCGTCGGCATCACCCCTGAGCGCCTGAAAAGGTTCGTCGAGCAGTACGTGGGCAAATCGGTGTTCGATCGCATCACGGTCGGCGCCGAGCGGGAAGGCCACGTGGCCATCGACACTATCGCAGGGGCCACCATCACGGTGATGGTGGAAAATGCCACCGTCACTCGTGCCGCCCGGGCGGTGGCCCAGTCCCGAGGCCTGTCGCCCCCCGCATCCCTTACCGGGCCCGAGGCACCGACGCTCAACGAATCGTCTCTGCCTGCCACTGCCCGCGAGCCCGTTTCGCCTTCCCGTAAAACGCCTGCCACCGCGACGCGGCCTTCGACCGAGGTGCCGCCGGCGTCCAAGGAAGCCTCCTCCGCCCGAACTCCGGCGACGGGACCCGCCGCGGCGCCGGTGCCGCCGGAAGCGCCTTTGTGGATCGGCGTATGGCGGCAACGGACGTTCGAGATCGCCGTGCTGGCGGTGAGCCTCACGATCCTCACCCTGATCCTGGTGCTGCAGGACGGGCTCGTCCGCCACCCACGGCTCACGGCCTGGGTGCGCAACGTTTTCCTCGCCTACACCCTGTTTTTCCTCGGCTGGTACGCCCTCGCCCAGCTTACGGTGATCAACGTGCTCACCTTCGTGCACTCAGTGATGCGCGAGTTCCGCTGGGAGCACTTCCTGATCGATCCCATGCTGTTCATCCTCTGGTCCTTTGTGGCCGTGACCCTGCTCTTATGGGGGCGCGGCGTCTACTGCGGCTGGTTGTGCCCTTTCGGCGCCCTGCAAGAGCTCGTCAACAAGATCGCCCGGCGTCTAGGGGTGCCCCAGCTCGAACTGCCCGACGTGGTCCACGAACGGCTGTGGGCGGTGAAGTACGTGATCCTGGTTGTACTGTTCGGCCTCTCCCTCCAGTCCATGGGAGAGGCGGCGGTCTTCGCCGAAGTGGAACCGTTCAAAACCACCTTCGGCATGCGCTTCCAGCGGGAATGGCCTTTCGTGCTCTACGCAGCGGGCTTGATCGGCATCACGGTGATCAACCGCAAATTCTTCTGCAAATACCTGTGTCCCCTCGGCGCGGCGCTCGCCATCCCCGGCCGGTTTCGGCTTTTCGACTGGTGGCTGCGGCGGCGCCGGGAATGCGGCAAGCCCTGCCAGGTGTGCGCGGTGCAATGCCCGGTGCGGGCGATCCGGCCCACCGGCGAGATCAACGCCAACGAGTGCCACTACTGCCTCGATTGCCAGGTAGTTTATTTCAACGAGCGCCTGTGTCCGCCCCTCATCGAACGGCGCAAGCGGCGCGAGCGCCTGCCCCGAGCGCGGGAAGCGGTGCAGAAAATAGAGAGCATGCTCGGGGCCTACGGTCCCGAACCCTCTGGGTACGAGGAGGGTGAGCACGAGGGTGGCCGCCCTCGTCAACTTCCGTCATAGCCCTACCAGGGCCGCGGTTATTCTTTGATGTACATCAAAGCCAGGGGCGGGGCAAGCGCCTAGCTTATTGCAGGAGCAGATTCATCATCTCACGCAGGGAGAGCAGGCCATGACAGCGAAGGGAAGGTCGACCGCGTCTGCGGTCTTTGTGGCGTTCGCGCTTTATGTCGGGCCCGGGATCGCCCAGCAGAAGCAGCCGGTACACCCCGGCACGCCGGAAGAGGATCTGCGCTACAAGGGCGCTCCCACCGTGATCAAGCCCGAAGAGGCTGTAGAAGTGGTGACGCCCAAGGCGCCCCCCCTCACCAGCGAGGAGTTCACCCGCGCCAAGCAAATCTACTTCGAGCGCTGCGCCGGCTGCCATGGGGTGCTGCGCAAGGGCGCCACCGGCAAGCCCCTCACTCCCGATATCACGCTGCCCAAGGGCACCGAGTACCTCAAGGTGTTCATCAACTATGGCTCTCCCCAGGGGATGCCCAACTGGGGCACCAGCGGCGAGCTCACGGACAAGGACGTGGACATCATGGCCCGCTTTCTACAGCACGAGCCGCCCACGCCCCCGGAGTTCGGCCTGCCTGAGATGAAGCAGACGTGGAAGGTTCTCGTGCCCCCCGAGAAGCGGCCGAAAAAGAAAATGAACAACCTCAACTTGGATAACCTCTTCTCGGTGACCCTGCGGGACACTGGAGAAGTGGCGCTGATCGACGGCGACACCAAGAAGATCGTCAACATCGTCAAGACCGGCTACGCGGTCCATATCTCCCGGCTCTCGGCCTCTGGGCGTTATCTCTTTGTGATCGGCCGCGATGCCAAGATCAACATGATCGACCTGTGGATGGAGAAACCGGACAACGTGGCCGAGATCAAAATCGGCCTGGAGGCCCGGTCGGTGGACACCTCCAAGTACAAAGGCTGGGAGGACAAGTACGCGATCGCCGGCTCCTACTGGCCACCCCAATACGTGATCATGAAGGGCGATACCCTAGAGCCCCTCAAAATCGTCTCCACCCGCGGCATGACCGTGGACACCCAGGAGTACCACCCCGAGCCCCGAGTCGCCTCCATCGTCTCCTCCCACTTCAAGCCCGAATTCGTGGTGAACGTGAAGGAGACCGGCAAGATCCTGCTGGTGAACTATAAGGATATCCGCAACCTCCAGGTCACGGAGATCGAAGCGGCCCGCTTTCTCCACGACGGCGGATGGGATGCCTCCAAGCGCTACTTCCTGGTGGCGGCCAACCAGTCCAATAAGATCGCGGTAGTAGACGCCAAGGAAGGCAAGCGAGTCGCGCTCATCGACGTGGGCAAAATTCCCCACCCGGGCCGGGGCGCTAACTTCGTGGATCCCAAGTACGGGCCAGTGTGGGCCACTGGCCATTTGGGCGATGAGAACATCGCCGTCATCGGCACCGACCCGCAAAAGCATCCCCAGTACGCCTGGAAGGTGGTGCGCATGCTCAAAGGCCAGGGCGGCGGATCTCTCTTCATCAAGACCCACCCCAAGTCCCGCAACCTGTGGGTGGACACCACGCTCAACCCGGATCCGAAGATCAGCCAGACCATCGCGGTGTTCGACATCGACAACCTGGACAAGGGCTATCAGGTGCTTCCCATCGCCGAATGGGCAGGACTGGGTGAGGGTGCCAAACGGGTCCTGCAGCCGGAGTACAACAAGGCAGGCGACGAGGTGTGGTTCTCGGTGTGGAGCGCCAAGAACCACGAATCGGCCATCGTGGTGGTGGACGACAAGACCCGCAAGCTCAAGGCGGTGATCAAGGATCCCAGGCTCATCACCCCCACCGGCAAGTTCAATGTGTACAACACGCAGCACGACGTCTATTGAGGCAAAAGCAAGCCCTCCGACTGTGGGCGGGGGAAACCCCGCCTTTTTTTCCTGGTGCCGGATCCTGCTCGCCGCGACCCTGGCCGGTGCCGCAGCGGCCGCGGCGGGCGAAGTGCCTTCCCCCGCCCGTCAGGCGGAGCTGTGGGCCTTGCTGCGCCAGGACTGCGGATCGTGCCACGGCCTCACTCTGCGGGGAGGTCTCGGGCCGCCCCTGCGCCCCGAAGCCCTCTCCGGGAAAGATCCCCAGTCCCTCGCTGCAACCATCCTTTACGGCCGTCCCGGTACCGCCATGCCGCCCTGGTCCCGTTTCCTCTCCGAGGACGAGGCGGCGTGGCTCGTCCGCCGGCTGCTTGAGGCAGGGCCAGATGAACGGTAGCGTCCGAACATCCTCGTGGTGGCTAGCGCTCGCCCTCGCCGGCTGCGCCACGCCGGCCCTGCGCGGCACCGGGGACCTGGGCCTCGTCGTGGAACGGGGGTCGGGGCGGGTGCTGATCGTGGACACGACCGCCCGCCAAGCGATCGGAGCGGTGGAAGGCCTGGGAGACCTGTCCCACGCGTCCGTGGTGTACTCCCGGGACGGGCGCTATGCCTTCGTCTTCGGGCGTGACGGCGGCCTCACCAAGGTGGATCTGCTCAAGCAGCGCATCGCCCGGCGGATCGTTCAGGCGGGCAACAGCATCGGCGGTGCCATCTCCCAGGATGGGCGCCTGATCGCCGTGGCCAACTACGAGCCAGGTGGCGTCAAGGTGTTCTCCAGCGAGACCCTAGAGCAGCTCGCCGATCTACCGGCCACCGAGCTGGGAGGGGGCCGGCGTTCCAAGGTAGTGGGACTGGAAGACGCCCCGGGCAACCGGTTCGTGTTCAGCCTGTTCGACACCGGCGAAATCTGGCTCGCCGATCTGAGCGATCCGGCCACACCTCGGGTGCGCCGCTACACCGGAATCGGCGCGCAGCCCTACGACGGGCTGGTGACTCCCGATGGCCGCTACTACCTGGCCGGGCTGTTCGGGGAGGACGGCGCCGCCCTCCTGGATCTGTGGCGGCCCGAAGCGGGCGTGCGCCGGGTGCTGAGCGGCTACGGACGCGGTGAGCAGCGGCTTCCCGTGTACAAGATGCCCCACCTGGAAGGCTGGGCCGTCGCGGGCCGGGAGGTCTTTCTCCCCGCGGTGGGCGCCCACGAAGTGCTAGTGGTGGAAACAGAGAACTGGCGTGAAACGGCCCGCATTCCGGTCCACGGTCAGCCGGTGTTCGTCATGGCCCAGCCTGGGGGCCGTCGCGTGTGGGTCAACTACGCCTATCCCGACAACGACACGGTGCAGGTGATCGACGTGCCGTCGCGGCGGATCGTGGGCACCCTTAAACCAGGCAAGGCGGTGCTGCACATGGAGTTCACGCCTCGGGGCGGGGAGGTGTGGATCTCGGCTCGGGACGACGATCGGGTGCTGGTCTACGATACCGCGAGCCTCGCCGAGCTCGCCCGCATCCCGGCGCGGAAGCCGAGCGGCATCTTCTTCACCTCCCGGGCATTCGTCATCGGAATGTAGCCGTGCTGGACCTGGAGCTCACCCTCTTAAATTGCTACCAGCGCAACTTCCCGCTGGAGCCCAAGCCCTTCCATGTCCTCGCCCGGGAGCTCGGGACTTCCCCGGAGCGGGTACTGCACACTCTTGCCAGGCTGAAGGAGCAGCGCATCGTGAACCGCATCGGCGCCACTTTCCGCCCGAATACCGTGGGCGCGAGCCTCCTGGGGGCCATGGCGGTCCCCGAGGACCGGCTGGAAGCCGTCGCCGAAATGGTGAGCCGCTACCCGGAGATCACCCACAACTACGAGCGGGAGCATCGCTACAACCTGTGGTTCGTGGCCACCGCGGCCGACGAAGCGCGTTTGTCGGTCTTGATGCAGGAGATCGCGGTCCGCGCCCAGCTGCCGCTCCTCGAACTGCCCCTGCTGGAGGACTACCACATCGACCTAGGATTCGAC
>NZ_DAIRTR010000088.1:0-12951 GCF_036803785.1 Pelomicrobium sp.
GCCCACGAAGCCGCCCCCCACCACCGCCACGTCCCAGGCCATGGGCCGATTATACCCGGCGGGCCGGCCGGGTCCGGCGCGCCAGGGGGATGCGTGCGGGTTCCGATCGCACCCGACGCCCGCCTGTTGCGTTTTTGCCGACCCCTTTGTGAACCCGGTTGAAGCGTCGTCCCAGCAGGTTCGGCTAAGCCCTTGGGAGGGCGGGCCCGCCGGCCGCCGCTTTGGGAGTGTTGTATCCGCGCAACAACCAGGTCGCTCGCGCAAGGGTTTTCGGGCGGTTTTGCTTGTTTCCCGGCGCACCCATTGCGCACAATAGCCTCGACTTCTCGACCTCGCGGGGAGGGAAGTCGAGGAAAGTAAGGAACGTTCGCGAACCATCCTTATTGCAGCGATTCTTTCAGAGGAGAAAACCGCATGAACAAGAAAGTCATCGCCCTGGCCGTCGCCGGCGCCCTGGCCGCGCCGCTCGCCGCCCAGGCCGCCGACAACGTGACCATCTACGGCACGCTCAACATGAGCTTGGAGTCCGTGGACAACGACAATCCGACCGATGCCCGCCGCACCCGGGTGAACAGCAACTCCTCCAACATCGGCTTCAAGGGGGAGGAGGACCTGGGCGGGGGGCTCAAGGCCTGGTTCCAGGTGGAAAACGATGTGCGTCCCGACGCCTCCACTAGCGGGGCCTGGGCGGGCCGGAACTCGGCGGTGGGTCTTTCGGGTAACTGGGGTTCCGTGCTCCTGGGCAACTGGGACACCCCTTATAAAGTCGCCACCATCGGCTACGACCGCTTCTACGCCACCGGCATGCCCGATATCGAAGCGGTGATCGGTAACAACAACGGCGTCGGCGGCACGACGGCAGGCTTTAGCACGCGTCAAGGCAGCACGGTCCAGTACTGGTCGCCCAAGTTCGCCGGCTTCAGCTTCCGCCTGGGCTACGCGCCCGACGAGGCCGAGACCGCCGCTCAGGATCGGGCTCGCTATAGCCTGGGTGCCAGCTACGAGTGGATGGGGCTGGGCCTCGACGCGGCTTATGAGAAGCGCAACGAGCAGCGTTTGACCGGCGGACAGCTGGGCGACGACACCGCCTGGAAGGTGGGGGTGCGCTACACCTTCAACCAGGGCAACACCTTCGTGGGCGCCGTGTGGGAGAACCTGAAATACGAAAACGTGGTAGCTGCCGGCTCCGAAGCCAAGCGGGACGCCTGGGGCCTCGTGGGCTCCCACCGCATGGGCAACTTCGACCTGCGCGCCCAGTGGTTCCACGCCGACGACGTGGACGGCGGCTGCGCGGGTGGCACGGCGACCAGCATCTTCGTGGGGGGCATGCCCGGCTGCGGCATCAGCGACAGCGGTGCCGACCACTACACGGTGGGGGTGGGCTACCACTTCTCCAAGCGCACCGTGGCCTACGCCTACTACACCAAGATCAAGAACGACACCAACGCCGGCTATGACTTTGCTGTGAATGGTGCTGGAAGTGGGGCTGCAGGCCGGGATCCCTCGGCCTTCGCGCTCCACGTCCGCCACAGCTTCTAGACGCGCGGGCGGCCACGCGCCGCCCTCGGCGGGCTTCCACCGGGCGCCTTCGGGCGCCCGGTTTTTTTTCCGGGGGCCCTAGCCGTAGGGTGCGCTTTAGCGCACCGCTCCAAAGGCTTTTCACCCCCTTGTCGGTGCGTTTCGCTTCGCTCAACGTACCCTACGTTCTTGACCCCGGGCCTCCCGGCTGGGATCATGTTCCCGCGCCTCATCTCGAAGAGGCCTTCGCGCGGGGGCCCACCGTCGCCGGGCTCGCTCCCCGGGAAAAAGCCGGGCTCGAGCGCAAGGCCGCCCGCACCCGGAAGCGCACCATGCTGAATGTCGATCCGCTGATCAACGTCCTCGACAACGCCTTGCGCACTCTTTTCGCGCCGGCCCATTCGGCCCGCCCGATGCCGGGCGCCGACCTCCCCGAGGCTCCCCTCACCGACGAGGAGCGCCGGCACGTAGTAGGGCTGCTGCGGGTGGATCACGCCGGAGAGATCTGCGCCCAGGCTCTGTACCAGGGCCAGACCCTGACGGCGCGCAACCCCGCGGTGCAGGCGACCCTGCGCCGGGCGGCCCAGGAGGAGACCGAACATCTCGCCTGGACCGAGGCGCGGCTTGCGGCGCTGGGCGGGCGCACGAGCCTGCTCAATCCCGTGTGGTACGCCGGCGCCTTCGCCCTCGGCGCCCTGGCGGGATTCCTGGGGGACCGGTGGAACCTGGGTTTTCTCGCCGAGACCGAGCGGCAGGTGGAGGGCCACCTGGACGGGCACCTGGAACGGCTGCCCAAGCAGGACCGCAAAAGCCGAGCGATCCTCCTCCAGATGAAAATCGACGAAGCGCGCCACGCCGCTACGGCCCTCCACCACGGCGGGAGCGAGCTGCCCGCGCCGGTGCGGCTCGCCATGCGGGCCACTTCCCGGGTGATGACCGGCACCGCCTATTGGGTGTGAACGCCGGGGGCGTAGCCGTAGGGTGCGCGTAGGGTGCGCCTGGGCGCACCGCCCTCGGCGGCCTTTCAACCTCCCGGGTCGGTGCGTTTCGCCTTACGGCTCAACGCACCCTACGCTCAACGCACCCGAGGGAGGGAGGCTTGTCGAAGGGTGTAGGGTGCGCTTTAGCGCACCGTTCGGGAGGGCTTTCAATCCCCCCTTGTCGATGCGTTTCGCCTTACGGCTCAACGCACCCTACGCTCAACGCACCCGGCGGAAGGGGGCTTGTCGGGGACGTTTCAGTACATCATCATAGACCCCCGCAGTTTGGGTGCTACGAAGGCAGAGTTTTTCGGCATGCCCAACTACAGGCGAAACCTGGTGCCGGGCGGTACGTTTTTCTTCACCGTGGTCGCCTACGAGCGCAGGCCATGGCTCTGTACCGAGCCGGCACGGCGGGCTCTGCGGGAAGCGATCACGCGGGTGCGCGCCCGACATCCGTTTCAAATCGTGGCATGGGTGCTACTGCCTGACCACCTGCATTGCATCTGGCGGCTGCCTCCGGGAGATGCGGACTTCCCAGGGCGCTGGCGCATGATCAAGGCGGCGGTGTCCCGGCGCTGGGAAGAACAGGACCCCAGGTCGCTGTCGCTGGACGCTTCGCGCACCAAGCGGCGGGAGCGGCTTTTGTGGCAGCGCCGGTTCTGGGAGCACACCATCCGTGACGAGCAGGACCTCGCCGCACACCTCGATTACATTCATTACAACCCGGTCAAGCATGGGTGGTGTTCTGCTCCTGCGCAGTGGCCCTATTCCAGCTTCCACCGCTTCGTTAGGGAGGCGCGGTATCCGCTGGATTGGGCCGCAGAACAGGCCCCTGAGCCATCAGAGCATGTGGGACGTGAGTAGCGCTTTGGTCTCCTGTCTACGCTCAACGCACCCGGCGGAGGGAGGCTTGTCGAAGGGTGTAGGGTGCGCTTTAGCGCACCGCTCCAAAGGCTTTTCACCCCCTTTGTCGGTGCGTTTCGCTCCGCTCAACGCACCCTACGCTCAACGCACCCTACCTCCTAGGCTTCCAGCACCTCGAAGTCGTGAGTGATCACCGCCGTCTTGCCGAGCATGAGGGAGGCCGAACAATATTTTTCCGCCGAGAGCTTGATCGCCCGCTCCACCTGCTCGGGCTTGAGGCTCTTGCCTTTGACGATGAAATGGAAGTGGATGCGGGTGAAGACCTTGGGGTCTTGAGCTGCCCGCTCGGCGTCGATCTCCACCACGCAGTCGGTGACACTCTGCCGGGCTTTCTTCAGGATCATCACCACGTCGAAGGCGGTACACGCTCCCGTGCCCATGAGCACGGTCTCCATGGGGCGCGGACCCAGGTTGCGGCCGCCCGCCTCGGGCGGTCCGTCCATGAGAAGGGCATGGCCGCTCTCGCTCTGGCCGAGGAAGCTCGCTTCCTCCACCCATTTGATTCTCGCCTTCACCTCTGCTCCTTTATCACGATACCGTTCGAATTTGTTCACCCCAGGGGCACAAACGCCCGCTGGAAAAATCGCTCTGCTTCTTCGCGGTCACTTTTGCCCATGCGCATCGAGACGGCGTCTGCCGCTCACCGCGGTCGGCGATTTCCGGCTCACTCGAGCGCCCATTGTAGTCGATACCAGGCGTAGCCCAGGGTTTCGTGCAGGAAGCTGCGCGTGGCGAGCAACGCGTCGGCGCGGGGCAGCCAATCGAAGAGGTCGCCGGCCAGCTGGGCCGCGTATCCCGTGGGAGCAGGGATCACGTCGAAGCCCGCCGCCGTGAAGGCCATCGCCGCCCGCGGCATGTGGGCCGCATGGGTCACCAGCAGGATGCGCCTGATTCCCACAGGCGCGAGAATTTCCTTCGATCGCAGGGCATTTTCCCGGGTGTTGCGCGCCCGCTCTTCAGTCCAGCGCACCGGCACGCCGAACTCCGCTTCCAGCGCTTCCTTCATGGCGGCCGCTTCGCTGCGCGGCCGCCCGCGGGGGTTCCCCCCGGTGACCAGCACCGGCAGGCCGCTCGCGCGCTCGAGCCGGGCGGCGTAGCGCAGCCGCTCCAGGGTCCAGGCACTTACCGTATCGCCCGCGTATTCGGGAGAGGCGAACAGCGTGCCTCCGCCCAGGACGACGATGGCCTGGGCCGGGACGCCCTTGGGATCTCCCGCGAGGGGAGGGGGCTCCAGAAGCCCCAGGGCCCGATAGGCCACCGCCGGAGTGGCGCCGATCCACAGGCCGGCGATCCCGGCGGCCAGGAAGGCCTTTGCGGCACCCGGGCGCCGCTTGAGCAGGACGACGCCCGCCAGCAGGGCAAGGAGAAGACAGGCCGGGGGGAGGGCAAGCGCCCCCAAAATCTTGATCACGTGCCAGTCCGTCATAATAGTCATCTATAAATCAATGGGTTGAGTATTTTTTCGGGGTTCTGTGCCGCAATGCAAAAAAATGCTTGCATCGCGGACCCTTTTCCGGCATAATGCGCTTACGTTGAATGCTCGTCATGGGTATTCAATGGTTGTCTCCTCCATCCTCCTCCTAAGGTGGAACTCGGCGCAACCCCATCAGGTTGCGCCTTTTTTTTTGTCAAATGGGAAGATGAGAGCGCGTCTCGTTCCAAAACCACCGCCATAATTCCGGCTTATGGCAATGCAATATTAGATTTATGCAATATTCATGTTTACTGATATTCACCGCCTCGGATTTCTGAACAGCTTCTTGTGCCTTCTTGCGCCCGGGCCGTGCTCATCGTCCCGATCCCCCCGCCTCGTGGGCCGCGCTTGTGGTTTGACACTTAAAGGAAAACTAACCTAAAATTCGCGCCTTTCCTCCGATCGTATCGTCCGATGAAGACCTATTCGACCAAGCCCCAGGACGTAAAGCGCGAGTGGTTCGTGGTGGACGCCACGGACAAGGTGCTTGGGCGCCTGGCCAGCGAGATCGCGCGCCGGCTTCGGGGAAAGCACAAGCCCATCTATGCCCCCCACGTGGATGCCGGCGACTATATCGTGGTGATCAACGCGGACAAGATCCGCGTGACGGGCAAAAAGCTAGACCAAAAGATCTACTACCGCCACAGCGGTTATCCTGGCGGGCTCTACAGCACCAGCCTGCGCCAGATGCAGGCGCGCTTTCCGGCGCGGGTGATCGAAAAGGCGGTCAAGGGCATGCTTCCCAAGGGTCCCCTCGGCTACGCCATGTTCCGCAAGCTCAAGGTGTACGCCGGCCCCCAGCACCCCCACGCCGCCCAGCAGCCGAAGCAGTTGGACCTCTGAGGAGCGCCGATGATAGGTGACTATTACTACGGTACCGGCCGCCGCAAGAGCGCTGTCGCCCGGGTGTTCATGAAGCCCGGCCAGGGCGAGATCCGGGTGAACGGCAAGCCCCTCGACGAGTTCTTCTCTCGTGAGACGGGCCGCATGATCGCGCGGCAACCCTTGGTCTTGACAAACAACGAAGGACGGTTCGATATTCGGATCAACGTCCACGGGGGAGGCGAGTCGGGCCAGGCCGGCGCGGTGCGCCACGGCATCACCCGGGCGTTGATCGACTACGACGCGGCGCTGAAGCCCGTGCTGCGCAAGGCGGGGCTGGTCACTCGCGACGCGCGGGAAGTGGAGCGCAAGAAAGTGGGCCTCCACAAGGCGCGGCGGCGCAAGCAGTTCTCCAAGCGGTAAGAACAATACCAACCAGGAATATTGGGGGTGGCCCCGCCGGTCTCGGGGATCACCCCTTTTTCTTTTCGGGCGGCGTTTCTTGGCAGGGCCGTCCAGGGAGCGGGATGCATGATCAAGGTGGGCATCGTCGGCGGCACGGGTTACACGGGAGTGGAGCTGCTGCGGATCCTGGTGGGCCATCCCGAAGTCCAGCTGCACACCCTCACCGCCCGCAAGGAAGCAGGCAAGGCGGTGGCGGAGCTCTTTCCCAGTCTGCGCCGGCAGGTCCCGCTCAAGTTTTCCGCACCGGAGGTGGCGCCGCTGGCGGAATGCGACGTGGTCTTCTTCGCGACACCCCACGGCGTTGCCATGGAACAGGCCCCGGCTTTGTTGCGGGCGGGCGTGCGGGTGATCGACCTCTCGGCGGACTTCCGCTTGGCCGACGTGGCCGCCTGGGAGCAATGGTACGGCATGGCCCATGCCTGTCCCGAGCTCGTCTCCGAGGCGGTCTACGGCCTGCCAGAGGTGAACCGGGAGCGCATCCGCTCGGCACGGCTGGTGGCCAATCCAGGCTGCTATCCCACCGCGGTCCAGCTCGGGTTCCTGCCCCTGGTGGAAGCAGGGGTCGTGGACCTGGCGCACCTGGTGGCCGACGCCAAATCGGGGGTCAGCGGGGCGGGGCGCAAGGCGGAAGTCCCCCTCCTGTTCTCGGAAGCTTCTGAGAACTTCAAGGCCTACGGGCTGGGGGGACACCGGCACCACCCGGAAATCGTCCAGGGGCTGGCGCGGGTGGCGGGCCGGCCGGTTGGGCTCGTCTTCGTGCCCCATTTGACCCCCATGGTGCGGGGCATCCATGCCACCCTCTACGCCCGGCTCACCCGGGAGACAGACGCCCAGGCCCTGTTCGAGGCGCGGTACGCCCGTGAAGTCTTCGTGGACGTGCTGCCCGCCGGCAGCCATCCTGACACCCGCTCGGTGCGCGGCGCCAACCTGTGCCGGATCGCCGTGCACCGCCCCCAGGGGGGCGATACCCTGGTGATCCTGTCGGTCATCGACAACCTGGTGAAGGGGGCCGCGGGACAAGCCGTCCAGAACATGAACCTGATGTTCGGGCTGCCGGAAGGCTTGGGGTTGACCCAGCCGCCCTTGTCCCCGTGATGGCGCTCAAGGAGCTACGCAGGCGTTTTGGCATCGCCGCGCCACGGGTAGCGGTCCGACCCCAGGTCCCGTGGTACTGGAGGAGCTTGAGCATCCTGCTCCTCGTGGCGGTCTTGGGATTTGTCGCCTGGAAGTTGTTTGAGACCGGGCGCCAGGTGGCGGGCTTCAGTGCGGCGGAGACGGCGGGCGAGCTGGAGCGGCTGCGAGCCCTGAGTGAGCGGCTCACCCGGGAGAACGAGGCGTTGCAGTCGCGCACCGCCCGCGCCGAAGGGGAGCTGCAAGTGGAGCGGGCAGCCCGGGAGGATCTCGCGCGCCAGGTGAAGGGCCTGATCCAGGAAAACGCCCAGCTCAAGGAGGACTTGGCGTTCTTCGAGAGCCTCACCTCCGGCGTGGGCCCGGGACGGCGCCTCGCGGTGCACCGCTTCGTGCTGGAGCGGGACATCGTGCCGGACGAGTACCGCTACAGTCTCCTGCTGGTGCAGCCGCCGGGCCAGGGCAAGCCGTTTCGCGGCCGGCTCCAGTTCGCGGTGCGGGTGGTGCAAAGCGGACGGCAGGCGGTCATTCCTCTGCCGGGACCGGACGCCCCGAACCCCGCCGCCTTCAACGTGAGCTTCCGGGTGTTCCAGCGCGTGGAGGGACGCTTCAAGGTGCCGCCTGGGACGGCGGTGGAAAGCCTGCAGGTCCAAGTGTACGGCGAAGGACGCCAGGAGGCCCTGGTCACTGAGACCACCGTTCTGTCGTGAGGGGAGGAACCGGGATGTTTTTCAACAAACCGACCAAGCCGCACAATCGCATCGATTGTCTCATCGGCGCGGGAACCCGCATCGAAGGCAACATCCTCTTCAACGGCGGGCTGCGGGTCGATGGACACGTGCGCGGCAACGTGATCGCCTCGGGCGAGTCTGCGTGCACCCTCGTGCTGAGCGAAAACGCCACCATCGAGGGGGAGATCCGGGTGTCCCACGCGGTGATCAACGGCACGGTGGTGGGGCCCGTCCACGCTTCTGAATACCTGGAACTCCAAAGCAAATCCCGGGTCCGGGGAGATGTGCACTATGCCCGCATCGAGATTCAGGTGGGCGCGGTGGTGGACGGGCAGCTCATGCACGACCAGGCTGGGGCGGAGAAGGAAAACGTGCTGGCCTTGAAGCCCGCTGCCGGCGATTGACCCCGGTCGGCCCGGGCTTCATAATGAAAGTCAATGGATATTTTGCAGGAGTACCCCATGAACGCAGTGACCGAGACCCCGCTGATCTTTACCGACAGCGCGGCGAACAAGGTGAAGCAGTTGATCGACGAAGAGGGCAATCCCGAGCTGAAGCTGCGGGTGTTCGTGAGCGGCGGCGGCTGCTCCGGGTTCCAGTACGGGTTCACCTTCGACGAATCGATCAACGAGGACGACACCGTGATGGAGAAGAACGGTGTCACCCTGCTCATCGATCCCATGAGCTTCCAGTACCTGGTGGGCGCCGAGATCGACTACCAGGAAAGCATCGAGGGAGCGCAGTTCGTCATCAAGAACCCGAACGCGGTCACCACCTGCGGCTGCGGTTCCTCCTTCTCGGTATAAGCGCCCGCGTACCGTCTGCAGGCGGCGGGCTACCTCCCGTCGCCTCGCCAACCCGCCCCGATCAGGCCGGGTAGAGCGCCCCTAGCACCCGTGGGCCCGCGGCGCCGGTCGCCTCCGGCACGTTTCCCGGCAGCCCCAAGAGGGTGGCGCGGGCAAGCCAAGCAAAGGCCGCGGCCTCTACCCATTCCACATCGATTCCCAGGACGTCGGTCAGCTCGACTCGCCGAGGACTCAGCCGCGCCCGCAGGGCGGCCACCAGGGCGTCATTGCGCGCCCCTCCCCCGCAGAGGAACACCTCGGCGACGTCGGGGCAGGCGGCCGCGAGGGCCGCTGTGACGCTTTCCGCGGTGAGCCGAAGCAGCGTGGCCTGCACGTCCTGCGGGCGCTCGTCTCCCCGCAGGTGACGGCTCAACCAGGCCTCGTTGAAGCGTTCCCGGCCGGTGCTCTTGGGGGGGGCCGCCCGAAAATACGGGTCTGCCAACAGGGCCTTGAGTAAGGCCGGAATCGGCCTGCCGCTGCTCGCCCAAGCACCGCCGGCGTCGAACCGCTCTCCCCTGTGCCGCTGACACCAGGCGTCCAGCAGCACATTGCCCGGGCCCGTGTCGAACCCGAACACGGTACCGTCGGGGCGCAGCACGGTCACGTTGGCGATGCCCCCGATGTTGACCACGGCACGGCTTTCGCCTTCGATGCCGAACTGGGCCCGATGAAAGGCGGGCACCAGGGGTGCTCCCTGACCGCCCGCCGCCAGATCCCGGCTGCGGAAGTCGGCCACCACCGGCATGCCGGTCAGCTCGACCACCAGGGCAGGGGCCAGAAGCTGGACGCTGAAGTGGGCCTCGGGCCGGTGGCGTACCGTCTGGCCATGGCAGCCCACCGCCCGCACAGCAGGCTTGCCCGAAGCCGTCTCGAGCAGTCGCTTGAGCGTCGCGGCGTAGAGTCGGGAAATTTCCTGGGCGGCGAGGGCGGAGCGCTCCAGCTCGTTGTCCCCAGGCTGACTCAAGGCCATGAGCTCTGCCCGCAGGGCATCCGGGTAGGGAACGTGGGCAGTGGCGATCAGCCGGCCGCGGTCGCCCTGGAATTCCACGACCACCCCATCCACCCCGTCCAGGCTGGTCCCGGACATGAGACCCGCGTATCGCTCCAAGGCGCCCGAGGCGGCGGAAGACATGGAAGAGAACTCGCAGGCCCCGGGGCAACTCTGCCCTCGGGGCTTGGCGGGGCTAGTCGGCGCGAGCGAGCATCACGCTACGCATCAAGTCCATCTGGGCGGTGAGGTCCGCCGCGGCGGCCTTGAAGGCGGCCCGATGCCGCGCGCCGATGGGGGGGGCCTCGGGCATCACGACACGGAGGGGATCCTGCTGCACCCCATTCACCCGGAACTCATAATGGAGATGGGGCCCCGTTGCCCAGCCGGTCATGCCCACGTAGCCGATGGTCTGGCCCTGCTCAACTCGGACCCCAGGGCGGATTCCCCGGGCGAAGCCCGACAAGTGGGCGTAGGCGGTGCTGTAGCCTCCAGCATGCTGGAGAATGACGATGTTCCCGTATCCCCCCTGCGTGCCGGCGAACGCCACCCGCCCGCTGCCTGTGGCGCGCACGGGCGTCCCGATGGGAGCGCCGTAGTCGACGCCCCGGTGGGCCCGCCACGTCTTCAGGATGGGATGGAATCGGGCCTGGGTGAACCCAGACGTGATTCGGGAGAAGGGAAGGGGAGAGCGCAAGAACGCCTTCTTCAGACTCTTCCCTTCCGGCGTGTAGTAGCCGTTGCCCTCGGGGGTGGCGAAGTAGATGGCCTGGTAGGTCTTGCCGTCGTTCACGAACTCGGCGGCCAGGATGCGTCCCGAGCGGATCGGCGCCCCGTCGTAGAGCTCCTCCTCGTAGACCACGATGAAGCGGTCCCCCTTGCGGAGGTCCCGGTGGAAATCGATCTCGGAGGCGAAGATTTCCGCCATCTGAATGGCGATGGCATCGGGGATGCCCGCTGCGTCGGTCGCCCCGAACAGGCTGCTTTCGATGATGCCCGCCTTGAGTACGATTCGCTGCTCGAGGGGCGGCGCGGCGGTGCGCACGGAAAAACCCTCGTCGGCGCGCTCCACGGCGAACTCTTCGTTGGATCCGTCCAGATACCGGAACGCAAGCAGTCGGCCGTCCTCGCTCACCTGGGCCTTCACCGTTTTGCCGGGAACCAGGCGACGCAGCGCGGCGCTGCCGCGTACGCTTTGGAGAAAAGCAAGTGTGTCCGCGTTGTCCACGCCCAAGCGGGACAAAAGGCTTCCCACCGTGTCGCCCTTCTGGATTACCTCTTCCTGCCAGAAAGCGAGCATCGATTCCCGCTCCTCTGTCACGAGGAGCAGATCGAGCTCCTCCACCACGCTGCGCTGGGGGACGGTCTCGACCTGGGTTCCAGGGGCGATGCCAAAGGCGGCCACCATGCCGAAGAGGGGAATCGCGGACAGGACGGCCATCCAGCGGCGGGAGCGGCGGACGGCCCGGTTGCGGTCTTCGGTTAGAATCTCACGCTCGATCATGCCTCCCTCACTGATCGGCTGGGTTTGTAAAAAGTTGTAACTTTAACACCGAGTCCGCGTGCCGTCTGCCGAGGAGAACGGGACAGGCCAGCGGTTTTTTGCCCCACCTTTGAATCCGGATTCTAAAAGAAAATTTTTTAAAAAATCAATTTATTTTATTGTTTAAGGAGGGAAACTTAGTTGAGTGAATCTCCTGGAATGGAAGCGGCCTTGGCCCAGATCCGCCGCGGCTGCGAGGAGCTGATCTCCGAGGACGAGCTCGCCCGCAAGCTCGCCCGGGGGCGGCCGCTACGGGTCAAGGCCGGTTTCGATCCGACGGCCCCCGATCTGCACCTCGGCCATACCGTGCTGCTCAACAAGCTGAGGCAGTTCCAGGATCTGGGCCACACGGCGTTGTTCCTGATCGGCGATTTCACCGGGATGATCGGTGATCCCTCGGGCAAGAACGCGACCCGTCCTCCCCTCACACGGGAGGAGATCGAGGCGAACGCCCGGACTTACGCCGAGCAAGTGTTCAAGATCCTCAAGCCGGAGCAGACCGAGGTGGTCTTCAACTCCACCTGGATGGACCGGCTCACCGCCGCCGACATGATCCGCCTGGCCGCCACGTACACGGTGGCCCGGATGCTGGAGCGGGACGATTTCGCCAAGCGCTACCGCAGCCATCAGCCCATCGCCATCCACGAGTTTCTCTACCCGTTGGTGCAGGGTTACGACTCGGTGGCGCTTAAGGCCGACGTGGAGCTCGGCGGGACGGACCAGAAGTTCAACCTGCTCATGGGGCGCGAGCTGCAGAAACACTACGGCCAGGAGCCCCAGGTAATCCTCACCATGCCCCTGCTGGAGGGCCTGGACGGGGTCAACAAGATGTCCAAGTCCCTGGGCAACTACGTGGGCATCAACGAACCGCCCCAAGAGATTTTTGGCAAGCTCATGTCCGTCTCCGATGAGCTCATGTGGCGCTACATCGAGCTGCTGTCGTTCCAGCCCCTGGAGACCCTCCGACGCTGGAAGGAGGAGGTCGCCCAGGGCCGCAATCCCCGGGACGTCAAGGTGGAGTTCGCCCGGGAGATAGTGGCGCGTTTCCACGGCGCAGAGGCCGCGGCGCGGGCCCACGCCGAGTTCGAGGCCCGCTTCCGCGAGGGGGCCCTGCCCGAGACTCTGCCCGAGGTCAGCCTGGAGGCGGGAAGCGAGGGGCTGCCCATCGCCCAGCTGCTCAAGCGGGCAGGGCTTACGGCCAGCACCTCGGAGGCGTTGCGCGTGATCGGCCAGGGAGGCGTGAGGCTGAACGGTATGCGGGTGACGGATGCCCAGCTTCGCCTTCACCGGGGCGAGACGGTGGTCGCGCAAGTGGGCAAACGCAAATTCGCCCGCGTGGTGCTGGTCTGAACGTTCGAGGCAGCGGCTCGAGGCTCTTTGCCTCGAGCCGATCACCGTTTGCGCTCGCGGAACGTGGAAATCCCTTGACCGCGATGCGCCACCCTGTATAATGCCGCCCTTCGCTGCATCCGCAGCACCGCTCTTTAACAATCGAACAGCCGATCGGTGTGGGCACGGGTTTGAGGGTGA
>NZ_DAIRTR010000089.1:0-12722 GCF_036803785.1 Pelomicrobium sp.
TTGCTGTGCCTGTTCGCCATCTTTCTGCCTTCGTTTCTGTTGGTCTTCGGCGTCATGCCCTTCTGGAGCCGGCTGCGGCATATGCGAGGGATCCAGTCGGCGTTGCTGGGGGTCAATGCGGCGGTGGTGGGCCTGCTCCTTGCCGCTCTGTACAACCCGGTCTGGACCAGCACGATCCGCACCCCAGGGGACTTTGGCCTGGGGCTTGCGGCCTTTGCCCTGCTCGTCTTCTGGAAGCTGCCGCCCTGGCTGGTGGTCCTGCTCACCGCCGTGGGCGGGGCAGCCGCGGCGGCCTGGGCGGTCTAAGGTCTGAGGGCAGCGGCACCCGCTTCAACGCCAGGTCGGCGGGCGGGTCGCCGAGCCTTGCCCGCAGCAGCGCCGGGTAGAGATCCTCCCCGGCCACGAGACCCCGCTCCCGGCCACCAGCGCTCACCCAGGCGCCCTGCCCCGGCAATGGATCGAGCAGGCTCACCGTCTTAGCCTTGATTTCCTTGTCCGCCGCAAGAAGCGCGAGCAGCGCTGGATCTGGGATTCGAGCGCCTCCCAGCTCCGCCGCCTGAGGGTTATTGCGCCCTCCCCTTAAGGGCGGAGGCGAACACCGCCGAACCCAGATCCCAACAGGTACCAGTAACTCGTTTGGGCTCGCCCACCGATGGCTGCTCGGGCATCGGGCGTCTTGGCCGGAAGATGGAGCGCGGCCACCTACCGCTTGAAAACCGTCGGATGTGGGCGTCGGCGCCGTTCAGCAGCAACAGCGCCTCCCCCACCCTGGCCGTCTCCTCCCCGTTACACGCCAACCACTTCCGTGCCCTGGGCTCAGGCGGCTGCCGTGATAATAAGCGCCAGTGCGGCGCCCTTCAGCCGAGTCATCGCCGTCTAGATCATCGGTGCGCGCGGGCCGGCGCGTGGCGACGAGGCGAGAGGAGCGGTTTACAGCGCTTCGAACACGCCGGCGGCCCCCATGCCAGTGCCGATGCACATGGTTACCATGCCGTACTTCTTCTTGCGGCGCTTGAGGCCGCACATCAGGGTCGCAGTACGGATCGCCCCCGTCGCTCCCAAGGGGTGTCCCAGGGCGATGGCGCCCCCCAGGGGATTTACCTTGTCCGGATCGAGGTCTTGGTCGCGAATGACGGCCAGTGCCTGGGCGGCGAAGGCTTCGTTCAGCTCGATCCAGTCCAGGTCTCCTTGGCGCAGGCCCAGGCGCGCCAGCACCTTGGGGATCGCTTTGACTGGACCGATGCCCATGATCTCGGGGGGCACGCCGGCCACCTCGTAGCCCAGAAAGCGGCCCATGGGTGTCAGGTTGAACCGCTGACAGGCCTCGCCGCTCGCCAGCAATACCGCCGCCGCCCCGTCCGAGGTCTGGGAGCTGTTACCGGCAGTGATGGTCCCCCGGGCGGCGAAGACGGGCTTCAACCTGGAGAGGGCCTCGAGGGAAGTGTCCCGGCGCGGCCCCTCGTCCAGGGAGACCTCCCGGGCGTCCCGGTGGACCGCCCGGTCTTCCAGCCCCGGGCGCTTTTCCACCACTGTATAGGGGACGATCTCCTCTCGGAACTCGCCTGCGTCGATGGCGGCGACGGCTCTCTGGTGACTGCGCAGGGCAAAGGCGTCCTGGTCCTCACGGCTCACCTGCCAACGGCTCGCCACTTTTTCTGCCGTGATCCCCATGCCGTAGGCGATGGCCACATGCTCGTTCTTGGCGAAGATGTCTGGGTTGTAGGACGGCTTGTTGCCCCCCATGGGTACCATGCTCATGCTTTCGGTGCCTCCAGCGATGACCACATGGGCCTCGCCCAAGCGGATGCGGTCCGCCGCCAGGGCCACCGCTTGCAATCCCGAGGCGCAGAAGCGGTTGATGGTCATGCCCGGCACCGAATCGGGCAGCCCCGCTAGCAGCAGGGCGATGCGGGCCACGTTCAACCCCTGCTCCGCCTCCGGCATGGCGCAGCCCACGATCACATCCTCCACCGCCGCCGGGTCCAGGCCCGGAGCTCGCTGGAGCACCGCCTTGAGCACGTGGGCAAGCATGGCGTCCGGGCGCGCGGTCTTCATCACGCCCCGGGGCGCCTTGCCGACCGGTGTGCGGGCCACCGCCACGATGTACGCGTCTTCGACTTGCCTGGTCATCATGAACCTCCGCGTCAATTCCTCAGGGGCTTGCCGGTCTTGAGCATGTGCTCGATGCGGGCCTGGGTCTTCTCGGTGGCCAGCAGCGCCATGAACGCCTCTCGCTCCAGGTCCAGGAACCACTGCTCGTCCACCATGCTGCCCGGGCTCAACTCTCCGCCGCACAGCACGTGGGCCACTTTGCTCCCCACCAGGAAATCGTGTTCGGAGATGAAACCTCCCTCCAAGAGGTTCACCATGTGGGCCTTGAAGGTGGCGATGGCGGACTCGCCGGCCACGGGGATTTCCCTCGCCCGAAGCGGCGGACGGTAGCCTGCCTCGGCCAAAGCTCGCAGCGCGTGCTTGGCCGCGTGCAGGAGCTCGAAACGATTCATCACCACCAGGTCGCAAGGACGCAGATAACCCAGCTCCCGGGCATGCTCGGCGCTCTTGCCCACCTGGCCGGTGGCGATGGTCTCGAAGGCTCGTTTGAGAAAGGGAAACAGGTCACCTCCCTTGGCTTCCTGGGCCGCCCGCAGGGCGAACTCCTTGCATCCGCCCCCCGCGGGCACCAGCCCCACGCCCACCTCCACCAGGCCGAGATAGCTCTCCAGGGAGGTGACCGCCCGGTCACAGTGCATGACGAACTCGCAGCCGCCACCCAGGGCGAGGCCATCCACCGCCGCCACCGTGGGGACCAGGGAGTATTTGAGCGCCTGGGTGGTTTTCTGGAATTGCTCCACTACTTTCTCGATGCGCGCCAGCACAGGCGCTTGCAGCTTGTCGGCCACGTTGAGCCTGCGCGCCGCCTTCATGAGGAGGCTCGTCGCGTTCCGTTTGAGGCGCTTCACCATTTTGTCCAACACGGACGGCGGCTCGTCTTTATGCTTCATGCGCTCCGACACCCTGGCCAGATTCGCCCCCACCGAGAAGGGCGGCTCGGTCTGCCACAGGATGAGACCCATGAAGCGGCGCTCGGCCTCTTCGATCGCCCGCAGGGTTCCCTCCAGAACATCTTCGCCGATAGTGTGCATCTTGGTCTTAAAGGAGAGGATGGCGATGTCATCCCCCGTGTGCCAGCAACGCACTGCCTCGGTCTCGAAGATGGTCTCTCCGTAGCTCACTTCCTCCCCGAGCAACCGGTCGGGAAATGGCTGGCGCTTGTATACGGGCAGCCTCGAGCGCCCCCGGTAGGCGTTGGCGCTGGGCGAATAAGAGCCCTGGGGCGCGTGGACACCGGCACGAGTGGGCTCGCTCGCCCAGTCAGGAAGCGGTACGCCGGCCATGGCCTTGCCGGCGGCGATGTCCTCCATGATCCACCTAGCCACCTGGGCCCAGCCGGCCGCCTGCCAGATCTCGAACGGACCCCGGTCCCAGCCGAAGCCCCAGCGGATGGCCAAGTCCACGTCCCGGGCGTTGTCGGCGATCTCCGCCAAATGCACCGCGCAGTAGTGCCAAGCATCCCGGTAGATGGACCAGATGAACTGGGCCTGGGGGTGGCTGCTCGCGCGCAGTCGGGCGAACTTCTCCGCCACGTCCCTGCTCTTTAGGATCTCCACCACTGCCTCGTCGGCTTCGGCATCGGCCGGCACGTAGTCGCGCTTCTTCAGGTCCAGGACCTGGATCACGTCCCCCACCTTCCGGTAAACCCCCTGCCTGGCCTTCTGCCCCAGGGCGCCTTGGTCGATCAATCCCTGAAGCCATCCGGGGATCTGGTAATACCGATGCCATGGATCGGCAGGGAGCGCCTCCCGCATGGTCTGTACGACATGGGCGAAAGTGTCCAACCCGACCACGTCCGCCGTGCGGAAGGTGGCGCTCTTGGGCCGCCCGATGAGGGGGCCGGTGAGCTTGTCGACGAGGTCGAAGCGTAAGCCCAGCCGCTCGGCGTGGTGGACGGTGGCAAGCAAGGAGAACACTCCCACCCGGTTGGCGATGAAATTGGGCGTGTCCTTGGCCCGGATCACCCCCTTTCCCAGGGTGGTCACCAGAAAGCCCTCGAGGGCATCCAGGATGGCCGGGGCCGTCGCCTGGGCAGGGATCAGCTCCACCAAGTGCATGTAGCGCGGCGGATTGAAAAAGTGCACGCCGCAGAAGCGGGACCGCCGCTCTTCGGGCAGCGCCTCAGCCAGCCGGTTAATCGAAAGCCCTGAGGTGTTGGTGGCGAGAATCGTCTTTTCGGACAGATGGGGCGCCACCTTGCGATACAGGTCCGCCTTCCAGTCCAGGCGTTCGGAGATCGCCTCGATCACGAGGTCGCATTCCCGCAGTAGCGCCAAGTGCTGGTCGTAATTGGCGGGCTGGATGTGGTCGGCGTAGCCCGGAAGCGCGAGGGGGCTCGGGTCGAGCTTCCTCAGCCCTTCGATCGCCTTGAGAACATTGGCGTTGGGATCGCCCTCCTGGGCGGCAAGCTCGAACAGGATGGGCTCGATCCGGGCGTTGACCAGGTGGGCGGCGATCTGGGCACCCATGACGCCGGCGCCCAGGACCGCCACCCGGCGGATCCGGAGATCTTCAGCGCTTGTCATGATCAAAAGGTGTGGGAAAGCTGCATTCCGATGATGTCCACCTTGTTGTCGTATTCGCCGCGCACCGTGGTGGTGAAAGCCGGCGCGCCCGCAATCGGCTCCGTTTTGTTGATGGAGGCGTCGCGCACGAACAGGTGTGCGTAGCCCACATCGATGGCCGTGCCCGGGGAAAACCGGTACTGGGCGCCGATCGCCACCCAATAGCGGCTTTCGTCCGGAATACGCACCGTGCGGAATACGTCGGGCACCGGGGTTTCGTCGTACGCTACACCCGCGCGGAACTTCCATGCCTGGCTGTGCCGGTAGTTCACCCCCAAGGCAAAGCGCCAGGCGTCGTTCCAGTTCTCGGGGGTGGAGCTCAAAAGGGCGCCCGTGTTGCGGTCCACGATATCGAGCCGATCGAACTTGCTCCAGCGGGTCCAGGCGACGTCCCCCAGCAGCTCCCAGCGGGGATTGAGCTGGTGTACGAAACTCAGCGTGACGATGTCAGGCAGGGTAATTTCCGCCTTGGCCGGTGTGGTCCCCGAGGGTGAGGTGAGATCGCCCTCCACCTTGTGCTCGATTTGGGACTGATAGGCGAGCCCGATCCGGGTCGACGGCGTCAACTGGTGCAGGATTCCGAGGGAAAAACCGAAACCCCAGGCGTCGCCCTCCACCTTGGCCTGCTGAGCGCCGGTGGGATCCAAGGGATTGACCGCCGTCGTCAACTCTGCGTCGGCCCGCTGGGCCCGCAGGCCCAAGCCCACCGAGGTGGTGGTATTGATCCGGTAGGACACGGTGGGAGTGATGGCGATGGTCTTCAGCTCGGACTTGATGCCTTGGAAGCGCCCCACCCAGTCCTGGTCGTATTGCGTCTTCAGGCCGAAGGGGGCATTGATGCCGAGGCCGACGGTCCAGTCCGGGTTGAGCCCGTGGGCGTAGTACAGGGCTGGCAAGAAGACCCAATCTCCGGCATCGCCCCCGTTGTTGGTGCCCAGGAGGGTAGGTACGGGAAAGGTGGTGGAGGAGCCCTGGTTAGTAAACTTGGCGGAAGGCCGGATCGCGTTTAGGGACACAGCCAAATCGCGGCCCTTGAGAGCGCTCATGCCAGCGGGGTTGAAGTAGACGGTGCTCGCGTCCTCGACCGCCGCCGCCGTGCCGGCGTAGGCGTTGCCCAGGCCGCTCGCGTTCTGCTCGAGAAGCTGGAATCCGGCGGCCGCGACACCTCCCGCAAACCCCATCAGACACCCAGCCGCCCCTAGCCCTACCCATAGCCGCTTCATGCTTTTCCCCATCGCTTCTTTCTCCTCTTCTGGGTGCAGGTGAATGTTCCATGACGGCCCGCTGCACCGGAACGGGCCGCGATTGCCGAACCCCGACCGGAGCTCTCCCGAAGCGCCACTTAAGGCGACTCCGGCGGCACCACCCGGGGGCGGCGCTTCTCGTCCACCGCCACATAGGTGAGCGTGGCCTCCGTGACCTTGACGCATTCTTCCTCCGCCGGGTTGCGCTGGGCGTAGACCTGCACGTCCACGGTGATGGAGGTCCGCCCCACCCGGACCACTTCCGCGTACAGGCTTACCAGATCGCCGACGAAGACGGGCTGCTTGAACACGAAGGAGTTCACCGCCACCGTGGCCACCCGGCCTCGGGCACGGCGCATGGCCGGGATGCTGCCCGCGATGTCCACCTGGGCCATGATCCAGCCACCGAAGATGTCGCCCAGGTAGTTGGCGTCCGAGGGCATGGGTACCACCCGCAGTACCGGCTCCCGCCCTTGAGGCAGCCGCTGGGTTTCCATCTGTTGCGTCGTCATGGCTCAGTGGCCCTTGTACAGAGAAGCGACGATTTCCTGATAGCGCTCCAGCACCTTGGCGCGCCGCACCTTCATGGTGGGGGTGAGCATACCGTTTTCCACGGACCATGGCTCCAGAACCACGGCGGCGCGCCGGATCTGGGCGTAGCCCGGAAAGTCCTTTACCTGCTGGGCAATGCGCTCGAGGACCGCGGCCTCGAGTTTCTTGCTGCATAGATCCGCCTCGGCGTCGGGGTTGAGCCCGAGCTGCCCGGCGAGCGTCTGCCAGCGGTCGACATTAAGCACCGCTAGCACGGACAAGTAGGGCCGTCCCTCACCCAGCACCATCACGTGTTCGAACAAGGGATCGCGCAGGATCGCCGCCTCCATGTCGACCGGCGGCACCTTCTCCCCTGTGGAAAGCACGATGATGTCCTTGAGCCGGCCCGTGATGTAGACCCGCCCCGCCTCGTCCAGACGGGCGGTGTCGCCCGTGTTGAGCCAGCCGTCCTCGCTCAGGACCGTCCGGGTGGCCTCCTTGTTGTTCCAGTAGCCCAGCATGACGTTGGGACCGCGCACCAGGAGGGCCTCTTTGTCCCCCAACCTCACCTCGACGCCTGGCAGCGGCAGACCCACGCTCTCCGGTACGTTGTCGTCCAGCCGGTTGGTGGTCACCACGGGGCTGGCTTCCGTGAGCCCGTAGCCCTGGAGCACCGGCAAGCCGAGGCCGATGAAGACCCGGGAGATGTCGGGCGAGAGGGCGGCGCCGCCGCAGATGGCCGCCCGCACTCGCCCCCCCAGCCGCTCCAACACCTTGTCCGCCACTAGGCGTTTGAGCACCGGCCAGAGGAAGTTCAAGGGGTGAAGCTCTCTTCTTCCCTGGGCGTGCTCGAAGCGGGCATAGCCCACCTCCACCGCCAGCTCGAACAGCTTGCGCCGGGGGGCAGGCGATTCGCACAGCTTCTGGCGCAGGGCGGCATGGACGCGCTCAAAGATGCGCGGCACTGTGATGAGCAAGGTGGGCCGTACCTGTTGGAGATCCTCCCCGAGGGACTGCACCGAGCGCGCGTAGGCCACCGGCGTTCCCGACATGATGGAAAGGTAATAGCCCACGGTGCGTTCGAAGGTGTGGGACAGGGGCAGGAAGGAGAGCATGAGATCCTGGGTGGTTACCTCCATGGTCTTGAGACAGGCGGCGGCGTTGCTGAGGATGTTGCGGTGGGAAAGCATCACCCCCTTGGGCCGTCCGGTGGTGCCGGAGGTGTACACGATGGTGGCCAGGGCATCGGGCGCCATCGGCAGACTGCGGGCCTCTGCGGCCCGCTCGGGCAGCCACTGATCCACCGCCATCAGCCGTGGATCGTCCCGAAGCCCTCCCAAGGACTTGAGGCTCAACAACCGCACCACGCCCTGAAGCTGGTCCTTGACCGCGGCGAACGCCCGCCATTGCTCCATGCCCTCGAACAGCAGGAGCTTGGCCCCCGAGTCGCGCACCACATAAGCCACGTTGTCCGGACGGTCGGAAGTATAGAGGGGCACCACCACCAGCCCGAGCCCCAACGCCGCCTGATCGAACTTCACCCAGGCAGTCCCGTTGGGCAGCATGAGGGCGACCCGGTCGCCAGGTCTGAGCCCGTCCCGCTCCATGGCCGCCTGCCAGCGGGCGACTTCCGCCGCCATCTGCTTCCAGGTGTAATCCCGCCAGGCGCCTGCGGCAGGATCATATTCCCGGTAGGCAACGGCCTGCCCCGAGCGGACCACGCGAGCGCGAAACAGCGCGGAGAGGGTGGCCACCTCCTCCAGGGGAATGATGTCCACGTTGGCAAATGCGGGCCTATCCATGGATCTCTCCTCCGTCGACGAACAGATCCAAAAACAAGGGTTGCCCAGGGCTCACGGCATAGCCGTCGAAATCCTTGACCCCCTCGGCCCGCAGCACGTCCTCGTCGAGAAAGAAGTTGCCTGTCACCCGCCGGCTGTTCTTGGTGACGATAGCGTAGGCGGCATCGGCCACGATGGCCGGCGTGCGGCTGCGGGCGAGGAACTCTCGCGGGAAATTGAACTCGATCGCCGCCGTGGCGATGAGGGTCTTCGGCCACAGGGAATTCACGGCGATGCCCTCGGGAGCAAGCTCCGCCGCCATGCCTAAAGTGCACAAGCTCATTCCGTACTTGGAAATGGTGTAGGCCAGGTGGCCCTTGAACCAGCGGGGGTCCAGCTTGAGGGGCGGTGACAGGGTGAGGATGTGAGGATTGACCGCACGTCTAAGGTAAGGCACGCAGGCTTGCGACGCGGCGAAGGTGGCGCGCAGGTTGACCGCTATCATGAGATCGAAGCGCTTCATGGGCGTCTCCAGCGTCCCGGTGAGGGAGATGGCGCTGGCATTGTTCACCAGCACGTCGATGCCGCCGAAGCACGCGGCCGCCTGCTCCACCGCATGGTGGAGCGCGGCGTCGTCGCGCACATCGAGCTGCAAGGCGAGGGCCTGACCGCCCGCGCGCTCCACTTCCTCCGCAACGCTGTAAATCGTGCCCTTAAGCTTCGGATGGGGCTGGGCGGTCTTGCCGGTGACCACCACTTTCGCCCCGTCTCGGGCGAAGCGCAAGGCGATCTCCCGGCCGATGCCGCGGCTCGCGCCGGTGATGAAAACCGTCTTGCCTTCCAGGGTTTGCATTTTCTGTCGATTCGTGCCTATTGGCCCACAAACCGCGGCGCACGCTTTTCCACGAACGCGGTCACCCCCTCCGTCATGTCGGCAGTGAGCGCGCAGCGGGCGAACGACTGGATTTCCTCCTCCATCGTCGGACCAGGGCGCCGTCCTGTAGGCCGAATACCAGGGCCTTGGTCTGCCCGTAGGCGAAGGTCGGATCTGCGGCAGGGCGGGCGGCGATCTCCCGGATCTTCGCCTGCAGCGTGGCCGCGGGTACCACCCAGTTCACCAGGCCCAGCGCCTGGGCCGTTGCGGCGTCAAGGGTTTCCGCCAGGAACATGAGCTCCAAGGCCTTCTTTTCCTCCATGAGCCGGGGCAAACAATAAGTGGCCCTCCGTCGGGGCAGACGCCAATGCGGCTGTAGGCCAAGCCGAAACGGGCATCGTCGGCGGCGATGGCGAGATCGACCGTCGCGACAAGGCTCACTCCAGCCCCCGTCACGGCCCCCTGGATGCTGGCCAGCACAGGCTTGCCCATGCGCCGCAGGCCGAGCACGGCGGCATTGAGGTCTGCCTCAACAGCCCGGATCAAGGCTGGCAGATCGCGTCTGCGCCGCTGAAACAGCTCGACTTCGCCCCCTACGAGAAACGCCGGGCTCTCTGCCCCGATCACCACGGCACGCACTGACGCCTCTGCCTCCACCTGTTCCACCGCCCGGCGCAGCTGGGCCACCATTTCCCCGCCCAGGGCGTTCAGCGCCTGCGGACGGTTGAGCACGATGACGGCCACCGCCCCGTCGCGCTCGATCTGCACGCTCTCGCTCATGCCATCTTCCTCGCCCCCACGGCTTGGGCCGCCGGCTCCGCCTTTCTGGCCATTCCAAAATCCGGCGGGAAGTCGTCCACCTTGATGACCTCCCGGCGCAGCGCCCGCGCCTGGGCAAGCACCTCGAACTCCTCGGGGGTGATGATGCCTTGGTCCAGGCCGAGCCTCGCCTCGTCTTCCCACCCGCGCGCCGCAAGCGCTTTGCGTTTCGCAGCCGCGCGCAGCTTCGCCTCCACCGGCTCGGCTCGAATGGCCGCCTCCAGTGCCCGCTCAAGCTGGGCAAGGGGCTCTTGCGGCGCTTTCGGCAGGTAGATGCCGGCGGTGAGCCGATCCCGGACTGCACCGGGCGCGAGCAGCCGCTCCACCACCTCGTGGCCCAGGCGATCGTCCGGGGGCGTCCGGCGCCGGCCGAGGGGCAAGATGATCGCCCGCAATAGCCGGGCCGTGAAACGGCCGGGGAAGTTCTGGATCAGCCCGGCGAAAGCGTCTTCGATGCGGTGGAGGCTGTCTTCCAACCCCCAGCGCACGAGGGGCAGGTCTTCCGCCGGCCGGCCTTCGTCCTCGTAGCGCTTGAGCACCGCTGAGCCCAGATAGAGCTGGCTCAGCACGTCCCCCAGGCGGGCGGAGATGCGTTCCCGGCGCTTCAGAGACCCGCCCAGGGTGAGCATGGCCAGGTCGGCCGCAAAGGCCAAGGCGGCCGAATAGCGGGTGAGCTTCTGGTAATAGCGGGCAAGGGCTGGGGCGCCCGGGGCCTCCGCACCCCGGCCGTCGGTGAGCCCGAGGACGAAACTGCGCACCGCGTTGGAGAGAAAGAAACCAATGTGGCTCCACAGCGCCTGGTCGAAAGCGGCACGGGCCTGCTCCGGGTCGGCTTCTCGGGTGGCCGCGATTTCCTTGAGCACGTAGGGATGGCAGCGGATGGCACCTTGGCCGAAGATGATCATGCTGCGGGTGAGGATGTTGGCCCCCTCCACCGTGATGCCGATGGGGGTCTGCTGGTAAGGCCGACCCAGGAGGTTGCGGGGACCGAGGCAGATGCCCTTGCCTCCGTGCACGTCCATGGCGTCGTTGATCACTTGGCGTCCCCGCTCGGTCAGGTGGTATTTGCAGATGGCCGAGACCACCGACGGCCTCTGCCCCAGGTCCACCGCGCCTGCGGTCATCCGCCGCGCCGCGTCCATCACGTAGGTGTGGCCGGCGATGCGGGCAAGCGCCTCCTCCACCCCCTCGAACCGCCCAATGGGCATCTTGAACTGGACCCGTACCCGGGCGTAGGCGCCGCTCACCCGGGCGGCGAGTTTGGCACTCCCCGTGGCCGAAGCCGGCAGGGAGATGGAGCGGCCCGCCGCCAAGCATTCCATTAGCATGCGCCAGCCCTGGCCCACCCGGTGGCGGCCGCCGATCACCCAGTCCAGGGGGATGAACACGTCCTTGCCCCAGGTGGGGCCGTTCTGGAAAGCCGCGTTCAAGGGCAGATGCCGAGGCCCAATGTGAACGCCCGGGTGCCCCGTGGGAACCAACGCCAGGGTGATGCCCAGGTCTTCCTTGTCCCCGAGCAACCGCTCTGGATCGTACAGGCGGAAAGCGAGGCCCAGCAGAGTCGCCACGGGACCCAGGGTGATGTAGCGCTTCTCCCAGGTGAGGCGAATGCCCAGGACCTCCCGCCCTTCGTGCTCCCCGCGGCCCACGATCCCAAAATCCGGGATGGCACTGGCGTCGGAGCCGGCTTCGGGACCCGTCAGGGCGAAGCAGGGAATCTCTTCGCCCCGGGCCAGGCGTGGCAGGTAATAGGCCTTTTGCGCCTCGGTGCCATAGTTGAGGAGTAACTCCGCGGGGCCCAGGGAGTTGGGTACCATCACTGTGACGGCGGCAGTGCCGCTGCGGCTTGAAAGCTTGGCAATCACCTCGGAGTGGGCGAGCGCCGAGAACCCAAGACCGCCGTACTCCTTGGGAATGATCATCCCTAGAAAGCCCTTGTCCTTGATGTACTGCCACACGGGAGGGGGAAGATCGAACCACTCGTGGGTGACGCGCCATTCGTCCACCCGGGCGCACAGCTCCTCCACCGGGCCCTCCAAGAAGGCCTTCTCTTCCTCGGAGAGCTGAGGCTTGGGCGTGGCCAGGAGCCTTTTCCAGTCGGGCCGACCGCCGAAGAGCTCCCCGTCCCACCACACGGTGCCCGCCTCCAGCGCTTCCTGCTCGGTGGCAGAGACCTGGGGCAGGGCGTTTTTGAAGGCGTCAAACAGCCGGTCGCTCGCGAGCGCCCGACGCAGCGGCGTCAGGTTGAGGGCCACCGCCGCCAGGGCAAGCACCGCCAGCAGCCACACGAGCCACGCTGCCCCTCCGCCCAGGGACACGAAAACGAAGGCGGCGAGGGCCGCCCCGGCCCAGGCGAGCCCAGAGACGCGGTGCATCGCCAGCGCTGCGCCCGAGGCAAGGAGGACCACGATCCAAGCAACGGTTACCATATACGCCTCCAATGGTGTCTCAAGCGAGCTCGGCGATTCCTCCGTACGGACTCATCCCCTGGCCGCATCAAGCCCGCTTGCCCTTGCTTTTCGCTTGTTCCACTACCCGGGGCCGCGGCAGCGGGGCCGTCAGCCCCCCCACGGCAAAGGGGATCAAGTGCCGGATGATGGTCTCGGGCCGGTCGCTGCCTTCCAGGGCGTAGCTACAGATCAGGCGCAGGGCATCATGGCCCGCCATGCTGTAGGCGATGGCGCCGAACAGGAAGTGCAGCCGCCATACCAGTTCCTCCTCGGGGATGTGGGGCAGCGCCCGGGCGAAAGCTGCCTTGTAGCGGGTCACCACCTCCCGGTACTGCTCGGGGAGGAAG
>NZ_DAIRTR010000090.1:0-12705 GCF_036803785.1 Pelomicrobium sp.
TTACCGGACTGTCCTGGATACGGGTGGTGGAGGGGTTGGGCGCTTGGCTCGAGTGGGCGTACCAGCGCACCGGGGAAGCCATCGCCGCCTGGCGGGACCGCCGGGAAGGGCAAGAGGCGCTCCAGCGGCGGGAGGAGGCGCTGGAGGAGGAGCGCCGCCGGCGAGAAGCCGCCCAGCCCCTGCGCATCGAAGTGCCCACGGTGGAGATTCCCAAATCCCAGCGGGTGGAAAAGGAAAAACAGGTGCCTTTGTTCGAGCCCCTCCCCGATTCCCTAATTCCGCCCCTCCATCTGCTGGACCCAGTCCTGGAGGACCGGGAGACGGTGAGCCCGGAAGTGCTGGAGTACACCTCCCGCCTGATCGAGCGCCGGCTGGGAGATTTCGGCGTGGAGGTGAAGGTGGTGGCGGCCTACCCAGGGCCGGTTATCACCCGCTACGAAGTGGAGCCGGCGGTGGGGGTCAAGGGCAGCCAGATCGTCAACCTGGTGAAGGACCTGGCCCGCGCCCTGTCGGTGGTGAGCATCCGGGTAGTGGAAACCATTCCCGGCAAGACCAGCATGGGGCTGGAGATCCCCAACCCCCACCGGCAGGTGGTGAGGCTCGCCGAGATCCTGAGTTCCAAGACCTACGCGGACACCCCTTCGCCCCTAACCCTGGCCCTGGGCAAGGACATCGCTGGCAACCCCGTCGTGGCAGACCTCGCCCGCATGCCCCACCTGCTGGTGGCCGGCACCACCGGCTCAGGCAAGTCCGTGGCCATCAATGCCATGATCTTGTCTGCCGTCTACAAGGCGCCGCCCTCCCAAGTGCGCCTCATTCTCATCGATCCGAAGATGCTGGAGCTGTCGGTATACGAGGGCATTCCTCATCTCCTTGCCCCCGTGGTCACCGACATGAAGCAGGCCGCCTCGGCCCTCGCCTGGTGCGTGGCCGAGATGGATCGGCGTTACAAGCTCATGGCCCAGCTCGGCGTGCGCAACCTGGCCGGCTATAACCACAAGGTCCGAGACGCCCGCAAGGCGGGAGAGCCTCTGCTCAATCCCTTGCCCATAGACTCCCAGCACCCGCAGCCCCTGGAGGAGCTGCCCTTGATCGTCGTTTTCGTGGATGAGCTGGCCGATCTCATGATGGTGGTGGGAAAGAAGGTGGAGGAGCTGATTGCCCGGCTGGCCCAGAAGGCCCGCGCCGCAGGCATCCACTTGGTGCTCGCGACCCAACGACCTTCGGTGGACGTGATTACCGGCTTGATCAAGGCCAATATCCCGGCCCGTATCTCCTTTCAGGTTTCCAGCAAGGTGGATTCCCGCACCATCCTGGACCAGTCCGGGGCCGAGGCCTTGCTCGGGCAGGGGGACATGCTGTTCCTGCCCCCGGGCACTGGCTACCTCCAGCGGGTTCATGGAGCCTTCGTGTCCGACGCCGAGGTGCACCGGGTGGTGGACTTCCTCAAGCAGCACGGCACGCCCCAGTACGTCCAGGCGGTGCTGGAGGGCCCTGAGGAAGGGGGAGGGCAGGACGGAAACGGGGGCGATTCCGAGGGCGAATCGGATCCCCTCTACGACGAGGCGGTCCAGATCGTGTTGCGCACCCGCCGGGCTTCCATCTCCCTGGTGCAGCGCCACCTGCGCATCGGCTACAACCGGGCGGCACGGCTCATCGAGCAGATGGAGCGGGCAGGGCTGGTCTCCAGCATGCAGGCCAACGGCAATCGGGAAGTCCTGGTGCCGGACCGGGCGGACGATTGAACCGCCGACACTTTCGCCAAGCCCGGGTGTCGAACGGCGTAGTTGCGTATTCCCTGGGGAATGCCGCCATGAACCAGATCCTCGTGTTTGCCGCTCTGGCCTTCGCTTGCGCCGGCGCCGCGGCGGCGCCGGCCTACAAATGGAAGGACGCGACGGGGACGACCCACTATGGAGACTCACCGCCCTCGGGGGTGAGCGCCGAGCGGGTGCTCGAGGACACCCGCTACCCGGTGAACCCGGAGGCCTGTCGCACCATCCGTTGCCAGCTCGACCGGATCCAGGCGAGCAAGCGGCTGGAGGCCGAGGCGCAAGCCGTTGCCGCCCGCGCCGATGCTTCCCGGGCTTCTCCCACGACCCGCGGCTTGCCCTTCGAGGTCTTCATCCACTTGCGGCGAGGCATGGCCGAGTCCGAGGTGCTCGCCCGGGCCGGTCCCCCGGACCTGCAAACGGTGGAGGGGGTGGACGAGGTGCAGCAGAGCCTCGCGGAAGCGAAGCCCGTGGGACCACGGGATGGGCGGGGCTTTGCCTCCGTTCGGCTCATCGACAGTCGGATCGTGAAAACCTGGACCTATCTGCCCACGGCGAGCGATCCCTTCACCACCATCATCACCTTCCGTGGCGGGCGGGTGGAGAACATCGAGCGAATCAGGAAGTTTTGATGGTCTCTCGTTTCATCCGCGGCCTGGTGGGAAGCGTGATTGCTCTGCTGCCCTTCTTCGTCTGGGCCGGAGGGCTGGAGAAGCTCGATCGCTTTGTCGCCTCGACCGCCGCCGCCCGGGCCGATTTTCAGCAAACGGTGCGGGATGCCAAAGGAACCCCGGTGCAGCAGGCCCGCGGCACCATGGAATTCCAGCGCCCGGGCCGCTTCCGTTGGGCCTACGTGCAACCCTACGAACAGCTCCTGGTGGGCGACGGGGAGAAGCTCTGGATCTACGACCGGGACCTGAAGCAGGTCACGGTGCGCGGCCTCGGGGAAGCGCTGGGTGCCACCCCGGCGGCGTTGCTCGCGGGCAGCAACGATCTGCGGACGAGTTTCCATCTCAAGGAAGGGGGCAAGGGGCAGGGCCTGGAGTGGGTGGAGGCGATCCCCAAGGCGCGGGAAACCCCATTCCAACGGATTCGCCTGGGCTTCGACCCGGCGGGAACCCTGGTGGCGATGGAGCTGGAAGACGGTCTGGGACAGACCACGGCGCTTCAGTTTTTCAACCTGCAGCGCAACCCAGCCATCGATCCGGCCCGCTTCCGGTTCACGCCGCCGCCCGGGACGGACGTGATCGGTGAGGGCTCCTGAGCTTTTCCCCGAGCGGGAGCCGGCGGCCCCTTTGGCCGAGCGGCTGCGGCCGCGCACCCTGGAGGAGGTCGTGGGGCAAGGGCATCTGCTCGGACCGGGCAAGCCCCTGCGGCTCGCCTTCGAATCAGGCAAGCTTCATTCCATGATTCTGTGGGGCCCGCCGGGAAGTGGCAAAACCACCTTGGCGCGGCTCATGGCAGGCGCCTTTCGGGCGGAATTCATCGCCCTCTCCGCCGTGCTCTCCGGAGTGAAAGACATCCGCGACGCCGTGGAGCGGGCGCGCCAGGTGCTCCAGTCGAGCGCGCGACCCACAATCCTTTTCGTCGACGAGGTGCATCGCTTCAACAAGGCCCAGCAGGACGCCTTCCTGCCCTACGTGGAGCAGGGACTCATCACCTTCATCGGCGCCACCACCGAGAACCCTTCCTTTGAGGTGAACGGAGCGCTCCTCTCCCGCGCCCAGGTCTACGTGCTCAAACCCCTCTCGGAGGAAGACCTGGCCCTTTTGCTGGAGCGGGCTCGGGCGCAGGCTTGCCCGACTCTCACCCTCTCCCGGGAGGCGCGGCAGCTCCTTACAGGTTTCGCCGACGGGGACGCTCGGCGGCTGCTCAATCTGCTGGAGCAGCTGCACACGGCGGCGGCCACCGCGGGCGTGACGGAAGTGTCGGAAGAATTTGCCCGAGAGGCCCTCGCCCGCTCTGGGCGGCGCTTCGACAAGGGGGGCGACGCGTTCTATGACCAGATCTCCGCCTTGCACAAGTCGGTGCGGGGCTCGAGTCCCGACGCGGCTCTCTATTGGCTCTGCCGCATGCTGGATGGGGGCGCCGATCCCCTTTACCTAGGGCGGCGCCTGATCCGCATGGCGGCAGAGGACGTGGGGCTCGCGGACCCGCGGGCGCTGCGCATCGCGCTGGACGCGGTGGAGACTTACGAACGGCTGGGCAGCCCGGAAGGAGAATTGGCGCTTGCCCAGGCGGCCGTCTATCTTGCCTGCGCACCGAAGAGCAACGCGGTCTACGCCGCGTATAATGAGGCCCGTGCGTTAGTGGCGAAGGATGTGTCGCGGCCGGTGCCGGAACATCTGCGCAATGCTCCCACCCGGCTCATGAAGGCGCTGGGCTACGGGCGCGCGTACCGCTATGCCCACGACGAGCCGGAGGCTTACGCGGCGGGGGAGAATTATTTTCCGGAAGGGATGGCCCCGCAGCGATTCTATCGGCCCTCCAGCCGCGGGCTGGAGGCGCGCATCGCCGAGCGGCTCGAGCACCTGCGCACCCTGGATGAGCAGGCGAGACAGGCCGGTACGGCGCGAAGCCGGGACGCCGACAAAGGCGGCAGGCAGAAAAGCTGAGACGTAAAAGGACAAAGGGCGCCCCGGAAGAGGTAGACCTCTTTACGCCGCCCGCATCTCGCTTTTGACCCTAAGATCGATGCTGGACATACAATTGCTGAGAAACGACCTAGAAGGCGTCGCCCGCCGCTTGGCGACGCGGGGGCTCCATCTGGACACGGACACCTTCCGCGCCCTGGAAGCCGAGCGTAAGGCGGTGCAGACCCGCACCGAAGAGCTGCAAGCGGCGCGCAACCAGGCTTCCAGGCGCATCGGGCAGGCGAAGGCCCGGGGTCAGGACGTCTCGGCCCTCCTGGCCGAGGTGGCCGGCATGGGCGAAGAGCTCAAAGCGCAGGAGGCGCGGCTTGCCGACGTCCAGCGACGGCTCAACGACTTTCTCCTCACCCTTCCCAACCTGCCCCACGACACGGTGCCGGTGGGCCGCTCGGCGCAAGACAACGTGGAGGTGCGCCGCTGGGGCACACCCCGCGCGTTTCCTTTCCCGGTGCGCGACCACGTGGACCTGGGCGAGGGGCTGGGACTGCTGGATTTCGCCGCCGCCAGCAAGATCGCCGGCAGCCGTTTCGTACTGATGAAGGGGGCGGTGGCGGCGCTGCACCGGGCGATCGCTCAGCTCATGCTGGACGTGCATACGCGGGAGCATGGCTACACCGAGGTGTACGTCCCCTACATGGTCAATGCCGACAGCATGCGGGGGACGGGACAGTTGCCGAAATTCGAGGAGGACCTGTTTGCCGTTCCGCGGGGCGAGGAGAAGTTCTATCTCATTCCCACAGCCGAGGTGCCGGTCACCAACATCGTGCGCGACGAGATCCTGCCGCTGGAGCGCTTGCCCCTCAAGTACGTTTGCCACAGCCCCTGCTTCCGCTCGGAGGCGGGCTCTTACGGCAAGGACACCCGGGGCATGATCCGCCAGCACCAGTTCGACAAGGTGGAACTGGTGCAGATCGTCCATCCCCAGTGCTCCTACGAGGCGCTGGAGGAGCTTACCGGCCACGCGCAGGCGATCCTCGAGCGCCTCGAACTGCCCTATCGAGTGGTGACTCTATGCACCGGCGACATGGGTTTCGCGGCGGCAAAGACCTACGACATCGAGGTGTGGCTCCCGGGTGCCGGTGCCTACCGGGAGATCTCCTCCTGCAGCAACTTCGAAGCTTTCCAGGCCCGCCGCATGCAGGCGCGCTTCCGCAACGAGAGGGGCAGGCCCGAGCTGGTGCATACCCTGAACGGCTCGGGGCTGGCGGTGGGGCGCACCCTGGTAGCAGTGCTGGAAAACTACCAGCGGGCCGACGGGGGGGTTGACGTGCCCGCGGCGCTGCGGCCCTATCTGGGCGGGTTAGAGGCGATCAGACCCGGATCCTAGGCAGGCCGTGCTGCGGCACGCCATTCATCGCGCCGGCTCCACGCCTTTGAATCGCGCTTCGCCACCTCATGCCATTGGAATGAGCGCAGGCTAGGGGAATGCCTCCGCGGCGCTGGGGACATCGGCTATCAACGGCTCTTGCCGGTGCTCGAAGCGCCGGAGAATGTCGTAGTAGCTGCGCACGTTTTCCACCAGATAAACCGCCTCTCCGCCGCGGGCGAAGCCGCGCTTGACCGTCATGTAGTAGTCAGGCCGGGAAAGCAAGGGCAGACTCTGCCGCACGTCCATCCAGGCGTCGGGATCGAGCCCTTTGCGCTGGGCGAGGATGCGTCCGTCCTCCAGGTGGCCGAACCCCAAGTTGTAGGCAGCGAGCGCCAGCCAAGTACGATCCGGCTCCGGGATGCGCGCGGGCAGCGTTTCCTTGAGGACTAAGAGGTACCTAGCGCCGGCGATGATGCTCTGATAGGGATCGAGGCGATCCGTCACGCCCATGCGGTCCGCTGTCTCTTCGGTGAGCATCATCAGCCCGCGCACGCCTGTGGGGGAGGTGGCGAGGGGATCCCAGCGGGATTCCTGGTAGCCTAGCGCTGCCAGCAGCCGCCAGTCGATCCCGGTGAGCCGCTCGGCTTCCTTAAACCATGGCTTGAGCGCTGGGAGCGCACTGCGCATCCTGGTAAGGATGCTATTGGCATCCACCGGATTGAGCCGCCCGGCGTGGCCGTAATAACGGTCGAGCAGTCGCTTGAGCGTTCCGTCACGGGCGATGCGGGCGAAAAACTCTTCCGCTCGGATGAGTAGCCGGGGATCCCCTTCTTCGGGAAACGCCCAGGCGAGCGGTGTTGCTTCTCCGAGGGCGAAGGCGCGCCCCACGTTCGGGTAGAAGTTGGTCGCCATCGTCACCAGGTTGGAGCGGGCCACCACATAATCGAGCTCGCCGTCGGCCAGGCGCGCGAGGAGCGACAGCCCGTCTTCCACGGGCATTTCCGACCAGGCCGCAGCGGCGTTGCGCAGCGCCGCCTTGCGCAGCTGTTCGGCACCGCCGCCACCCGCCACGACGGCGAGACGTTTGCCCCGCAAGTCGGCGATGGCGCGCGGCCGCGGTTGATCGGTCCGATAGGCCAGTTCGAAGCGCACGCTCTGGTAAGCTGGTCCGAACCGGACCCGGGCATGCGCTGGTATCGAGCGAGGGATTCCCGCCGCCGCTAGATGGGCGCGGCCTTCCTCCAGCGCTTCAAAGAGCTGAGCCGCATTGGTCACGAAAACATAGCGTACGGCAAGCCCCAGCTCTGCGGCGAAGGCGCAGACCAGATCATGCTCCAGGCCCGCGTAGTGGCCATCGGCGTCCTCGTATACCGTGGTAGGGCTGTTGATCGTGACCACCAACAGGGTGCCGTGCTCCAGCGCCGGGGGAAGCCGAGGCGGCGCCTCGCTGCAGGCTGCGCATAGCAAGACGGCGGGGATGACGGGGTGCAGTCGCATGCAGGGGAGAGGGCGATCTTTATCCCATTCTGGCATCCGGAGCCCGGCGCTGAAAGTCGCGGTGCAGCAATTTGCTGCGCGGGTTTGTCAAAATGGATTAAAAATGAGGACAACGGCTCGCCGCCGCGGGCGGCGAGCCGCGTCTTGCGCTACGCAGCGGCTCAGGCCTTGGAGCTGGGGCGGCGACGGCGTTCCACGGCAGGTGGAATGTTCCTCTGCCGGCGATCGGCCAGGCCGGCACGGCGGATCAGGTCCAGCCAGAAGACGTCGCTGTCTTCCGATTTGAACTTGAGATAGAGGGCGACCTCCTCCGGATAGGCGTTGGGTGAACCCAGGCGCGCGAGATGGTTGGTTGGCTTCTCTCCCGGCAGCGGTGGGGTGGTATCGGAGATCCACGCTCGCATGATGGTCTGCCACAAGGCACGGTAGAAAGGATCGTCCGCGTCCTCGAAGCCATACTGCCATTTCAGGAAGGAGATCTCGGCGGCGGTCAACTGGTCTGTGCGGAAGTGGATGCTCATCGGTTCCCCTCGCTCTTTGCCTCCCACGGGTACGGTGGCTGGCCTGACCGAGACCGTTCCTCGAACGCTCGATTGCCCTTCTCAAGATAATATGGAATCGTTCTTGCATCAATGGCCTGCCTCGATCCGCTTCCCACGGAAGCGCTCCTCTTTGAAGCGAGCGACGGCCGGTGCACGGCCGGGCGTGGAGGAAGGCTCGCAGGCGATGTTCCTCCCCGAGCTGCCCGGGCCACGGCAGGGCAGCCGATGCGGTGGGTCAGGGACCCGCTGTTCGGGGGTGGGATCGCGCCGCGAAGGTGGGGCGCGCAGGGCTGCCCGCACAGCGCGCAGGTCGGATTCTCAGTGAAGCGCCGTATTCCTTTCTCGTCCTGCGACGACCGCGCCTAGGCGCCGTGTTCCCGAGCAGCCGGAAAATGCCTTCGTAGAGCGCAAGCGTCCCAGGGACGGCGCCTCGTTCCGCGCGCTGTGGTTCGCTGTTAGAATGCCTTATTGCACGGAGAGGTACCGAAGCGGTCATAACGGCGCCGACTCGAAATCGGATGGTCGGGTAAAACCGGCACGTGGGTTCGAATCCCACCCTCTCCGCCAGGACAATAGCCCCCGCAGTGGGGCTATTTCGTTCTGAGGAAGAGGAAGGTTGGACGCGCCACTCCGGCTCGACCAGCCGAGCACGGCCCGGCCGGGACGTCCCGGGCGCAGCAAGGGCCGGGGCTATCCCGCAGGCAACGCGAAAGCCGCGCAGTCCCACCCGCTCCGTCGGCATCGAAAGGATCTTCCCTGGGGGCCGTTTTTCTCGGCGAAATCGCGCCCTCAGCTCCTGTTCGGCGTTGGACGTACCCCTTCCGGCGACTTGTGGACGCCTTCGGCTGGCGCGATACTGCCATGAGCGTGATCGTTGTCTCAGGAGGGCTCGACATGAAGACCAACGTCAAGTCCTATTCCTCTCCGGAAATCGAGGTGCGCTACGATGCGGCGCGCTGCATCCACGCCGCCGAGTGCGTGAGGGGCTTGCGGGCGGTGTTCGATCCGGACCGCAAGCCCTGGATCGATCCCAACCAGGCCGACGCCGAGCGCATCGCGCAGGTGATCGAGCGCTGCCCCTCGGGGGCGCTCAAGTATGTCTTCAAGGACGGCCGTCGCACGGAGGCCGCGCCCACGGCCTGTCGGGTGACCGTGGCGGTGGACGGGCCGCTCTACGCCCGGGGCGAGCTCAAGGTCTTGACTCCCGATGGGCAGGTCCTGCTCGAGGATACGCGCATCGCCTTGTGCCGCTGCGGCCAGTCGGGGAACAAGCCGCTGTGCGACGGATCCCACGAAAGAAGCGGCTTCAAGGATACGGCCCGGGTGCGGCCGCCGCCCCAGGCGATGGCGGCAGCCTCGACAGGCGGGCCTGTGACAGTCCAGCCGCGGCGCGACGGGCCCTACCTGTTTCAGGGGAGCTTCGTCCTAGCCGGTGCCGGCGGCGAGCTGTACCCGGTTTGCGCTGTGGCCTTGTGTCGTTGCGGTCACTCGGCCAACAAACCCTATTGCGACGGAAGCCACAAACGGGTCGGGTTCAAGTCTGATTGACTCGAATTCGCGCTTGGCAGGGTCGCATGCTTGAGGCGCCGGGGTGGCAAGCGCCTTGCCGTCGATGACGGCGGCGCCGGCTGGTAAGCTTATGGGCGGATGACGACCGCCCTCAGGGAGCGGTTCCCGTCGATTGAGCCAGCCAAAAGGAGGCGACGCGTTGAGGGAAATCGGCAGAAGGGTCTGGGTGGGAATGGCGCTGGCGATGGCGCTGCAGTGGGTTGCGGCGCCTGCGAGCGTCGCGGCGGCGCCAGAAGAACTGCCGCAGGGCTTTTCGGCGCGGGCGTTGGAAGACTTTGCCCAGCGCGTAGCCCAGAAGCACGGGCTCGATCCGGGGGAAGTTTCCCGGGTGCTGGGCCAAGCCCAGTTTCAGCCCCGGGTGATCGAGCTGATCACCCGACCGGCGGAGTCCAAGCCCTGGATCCAGTACCGGGAGCTGTTCATTACGCCGAAACGCATCGTGGGCGGCGTGGAATTCTGGGACGCTCATGCCGAAGCCCTGGCCCGCGCCCGGACCCAGTACGGAATTCCCGAGGAAATCATCGTGGCCATCATCGGGGTCGAAACCTTCTATGGGGAGCGCACCGGCAGCTATCGGGTGCTGGACGCCCTGGCGACCCTCGCGTTCGGCTATCCCCGCCGTTCGGCCTATTTCACCGCAGAGCTGGAGAACTTCATTCTCCTCGCCCGAGCGAACGGCCTCGATCCCTCGAGCCTGTTCGGTTCCTATGCGGGCGCCATCGGCATTCCCCAGTTCATGCCGGGAAGCTACCTTGCCTATGCCGTCGACTTCGACGGGGACGGGAAAGCGGACCTCTCTGCCAGCCCGGTGGATGCCATCGGCAGCGTGGCCCATTACTTGAGCCGGCATGGCTGGGCGCAGGGCGAGCCGACGGCGGTACCGGCGAGCCTGACGCGGCCCAGCGCGGCTCAGACGGACCCCAAGCCGCGGCGCACGGTCGCCGAGCTGCGGGCGGCCGGGGTGCAGCCCTTGGGGACGGTGGCGCCGGAGGCGAAAGCGGCGTTGCTTGCGTTCGACGAGCAAGACGGAAAGCGATACTGGCTCGGCTTGCCTAATTTTTTCGTGATCAAGCGCTACAACAACAGCGACCTCTACGCCATGGTGGTGAGCCAGCTGGCCGAGGAAGTCAAGGCGTTGCGGAAGGTGATGCGCCAGCCTCGCCCCCTGGATGCCGTCGGTGCGACGTCCGTGCCGGTGCAATGAGCTCAGGCATGTCCATCGTCGTGGCGGAACGCCACCACGTGGTCCGCTTCCAGGCGGATGCCGATTCTCTCGCCGATGCGGTGGTTGTGGTGGCTCGGCACCAGGGAGAGCACCTGGGCACCGCTCGCGAGCCGCAGGGTGTAGAGGATTTCGGCGCCGCGGAACGCCTTGTGCAATACCTCGGCCTTGAGGGCGCTCGCGTCGTCGTGCACCACATCGTCCGGGCGCAGTAGCACGTCCACGTAGCAGTTGCGGCCGCAAGCCTCGCAGCTCGTCGCCTCGGCGCACTCATGGGGGATTTCCCCCTGCAGCACGCCCAGCTCGATCTCCACCTCCCGCGGGCTTAGCACCCGGCCGGGCAGGAAAACACCCTGACCGACAAAGTCGGCGACGAAGCGATTGGCAGGCTTGTGGTAGAGGTTGTACGGGGTGTCCCATTGCTCGATCCGGCCACGGTGCATGATGCCGACCTCGTCCGCCATGGCGAAGGCCTCGTTCTGGTCGTGGGTGACCAGGACGGCGGTGATGTTGCGTTGCTTCAGTAGCTCCCGTACCTCCTGGGACAGGCGCGAGCGCAGGTCCACGTCCAGATTGGAAAAGGGCTCGTCCAGGAGCAGCAGGATAGGCGCCGGCGCCAGGGCCCGGGCCAGGGCGACCCGTTGCTGTTGCCCGCCCGAAAGCTGATGAGGATAGGCATCCCCCAGGGATTCGAGGCCCACCACCTCCAGCAGCTCGGCTACCCGGCGCGCCCGTTCCCGCGCGGGAAGCCCTCTCAAGCCGAAGGCCACATTCTCGGCGACGGAAAGGTGGGGGAAGAGGGCATAGTCCTGGAACACCATGCCCACCCGTCGGCGCTCCGGCGGCACGCGGAAGCCGGGGCGGGAGACCACCTTCCCGTCGAGGATGATCTCCCCGGCCGCCACCGGCTCGAAGCCGGCGATACAGCGAAGCACCGTCGTTTTACCGCAGCCGCTCGCCCCCAGCAGGCAGCCGATCGCCCCTCGCGGGAGGCTCAAGGAGAGCCCCCGCACGACGGGTTGGCTACCGTAAGCGTGGTGCAGGTCGCGGATTTCCAGAAGCGCGGCCATCGGCGTTCTCGAGTATCAGGAAGCGGCTGGCAGCGCCGGGATGGTACCGGCCAGTGCCTGGGTCACTGCTATCATTGTAATTGATCTCATTTTCAATCACAGAAATCACAGAACCACCCGTGCAGGCGCTGAAAACCTTGAGCCCGTTAAATCTGGCTGCTCTGGCCCTCGCCATGCTGGCCGTCGTGCCCGTGGCGAGCGTGCTGATCCACGTGTTTCTGCCCGCCCCGAGCGATGCTTGGCCCCACCTCGTCGAAACGGTGCTTGCCGACTATGTCGCCAATACCCTGTGGATGATCGCGGGTGTGACGGCGGGGGTGGTCAGCATCGGTGTCACCAGCGCCTGGCTCACCACGATGCACGAATTTCCTGGCCGCCGCTTCCTGGAATGGGCCCTCATTCTGCCGCTCGCCATGCCGGCCTACGTGATGGCCTATGCCTATACCGACTTCTTCCAGTTCAGCGGGCCTGTGCAGACCTGGCTGCGAGAGGTGACCGGTTGGGGCCCGCGGGACTACTGGTTCCCCGAGGTCCGCTCCCTGGGCGGGGCGATCGCCATGTTCGCTTTCACTCTCTACCCTTACGTCTATCTTCTGGCGCGCACTGCCTTCCTGGAGCGCTCGGCGGCCATGATGGAGGCGGCCCGCACCCTGGGCCACGGGCCGTGGAGCTGCTTCTTTCGCGTCTCTCTCCCCATGGCCCGCCCCGCAGTCGCGGCGGGAGCTGCCCTTGCCCTCATGGAGGCGGTGGCCGATTACGGCACAGTCGCCTACTTTGGCGTGCCCACCTTCACCACCGGCATCTTCCGCACCTGGTTTTCCATGGGAGACCGGGTGGCAGCGGCCCAGTTGGCGGCCTCCCTGCTGGGCTTCGTGCTTCTGATCCTGCTGGTGGAGCGAGTGAGCCGGGGGCGGGCGCGCTTCTATAACACCAGCCAGCGGGAGAAAGGCCACGCGCGGCACCGGCTTTGCGGGGTACGGGCGTGGTTGGCGTTCCTGGCTTGTCTGGCACCCCTGATCTTTGGCTTTCTGTTGCCGGCGGGGATCCTGGCCCACTTGGCCGTGGGGGAGGGG
>NZ_DAIRTR010000091.1:0-12481 GCF_036803785.1 Pelomicrobium sp.
GCGCGGTGATCGTGCAGAACCCCGACGATGCAGCAGCCGTCCGCCGGCTGGGGGTGACGCCGGAACGCATCCGGCTCATTTCGGGGGCCGGGGTGGATGGGGAACTTTTTTCGCCCCGCCCCGAGCCGGATGGAGCGCCGGTGGTAATGCTGGCCTCGCGGCTTTTGTGGGACAAGGGGGTCGGCGAATTCGTCGAGGCGGCGCGGCGGCTTGCGGGCCGGGGACGCTTCGTGCTGGTGGGTGCGCCGGACCCCGACAACCCGGCGAGCGTGTCGGAGGCCGACTTGCGCGGCTGGGTTTCCGAAGGCGTGGTGGAGTGGTGGGGTGCGCGGGAGGACATGCCCGCTGTGCTCAATCAAGCGCACATCGTCTGCCTGCCTTCGTATCGTGAGGGACTGCCCAAGGTGCTCTTGGAGGCCATGGCCTGCGGGCGGCCGGTGATCGCGACCGATGCGCCGGGCTGCCGGGACTGTGTGCGGGATGGCGACAACGGCCTGCTGGTGCCGATCAGGGATGCCGGGGCACTGGCCGGGGCCATTGCGCGGCTGCTCGATGACCCGGCCTTGCGCCGGCGCATGGGCGAGCGCGGGCGCGAGCGGGCGGTCGAGGAATTCAGCCAGGAGCGGGTGATCGCGGCGACGCTGGCGGTGTATCGCGAGGCGCTGGCATGACGGTGCTCATCACCGGCGCTTCCGGCTTCATCGGCCGGCGGCTGATCCAGCCGGGGGATCGGGCGCTGGTGCGGCGGCCGGCGGGGTTGCCGAACGAGTTGATCGGCGACCTGCTCGACCCAGCCTGTCTCGCCCGCGCCTGTGAGGGGGTGAAGACGGTATTCCACTGCGCGGGGCTGGCCGAGGCTTCGCGGGGGTCGGATGCGGCGGCGCATTGGCGCAGCAATTACGAGGGCACACGCAATCTGGTGAATGCCGCGGGCGAGGCGGGAGTCAGGCGCTTCGTATTCTTCTCCAGCGTGAAGGCCATGGCCGAGCCGGATGAACGGTGCGTGGACGAGGACTGGCCAGGCGAGCCGGAGACGCCTTATGGCCAGTCCAAGCGTGCGGGCGAGGAAGCGGTGCTGGAGGCCGGGGCAAGATATGGCATGCACGTGGTGAATCTGCGGCTGGCGATGGTCTATGGCCGGGGCAGTCGGGGCAACTTGTGGAAGATGGCGCAGGCGATTCGGAAAGGCTGGTTCCCGGGTCTGCCCGAGACGGGCAATCGGCGCTCGCTCGTGCATGTGCAGGACGTGGTCGAGGCGGCGCGCCTCGCCGCGCAGCGCGCGGAGGCGAACGGACGCGCTTACATCATCGCTGATCCGCGCCCGTATTCGACGCATGAGATCGAGGCGGCGCTGCGGGGGCTGCTAGGGGTGCCGGCGCGCTGGCGCGTTCCGGCCGGTGCGCTGCGCATGGCCGCCCGGCTGCATCCGCGCCTTGGGGAGATTGTCCGACGGCTCACGGGCTCGGCCTGTTATTCTCCGGCCCGCATCGAGCGGGAACTCGGCTGGCGGGCGCGGGTAGGGCTGGAGGAGGGGCTGCGGGAGATGCTGGGCGCGGCCGGGTGAGCCGATGAAAGGGCAGCGTGCGCTGGATCTTTCGTTGGCGCTTCTTGGCCTGGCGGTCACGGCGCCGCTCTTCGTCGCCCTGCTCTTCGCCGGGTTTTTCGATACGGGCTCGCCGCTCTTCATCCAGGAGCGTGTGGGCAGGAACCGTGTGCCCTTCCGCCTCGTGAAGTTCCGCACCATGCGGCCGGGTACGCCCTCGGTGGGCACGCATCTCGCCGATCCTGCCGCAGTGACTCGTTGGGGAGCATTTTTACGGCGCACCAAGCTCGACGAGCTGCCGCAGCTGTGGAACGTTTTGAAGGGCGAGATGAGCCTGGTGGGGCCCCGTCCCTGTCTTCCCAACCAGACGGAGCTCATCGCCGAACGGGAGAGGCGGGGGGTGTTCGCCGCGCGTCCGGGCATCACGGGGTTGGCACAGATCCGCGGCATCGACATGTCCGACCCGGTGCGGCTCGCCGAGGTAGACGCGGAGATGCTGCGTTCCCTCGATCTCGCGCATTATTTTCGTTATCTCACCGCCACAGTGCTTGGTCATGGCCGCGGAGATCGGCTCAGGACCTGAAGGGTCAGTTGATGTATGCTGCATACACCATGAGTATTCTATCGTTTGTCTGGTTCGCTCTGGCCGAGCAGGATATTGATCAAGCGCGTGACTCTCGCGCTGCCGGCCTTCATGAATAGGGCTTGCTCTGCTACCCAGCAAGCGGAAGAGAAAGTCATCAAGGCGTTACATCTTTTTTTCGTCAGGAGGTCCGGGAGCAGGTTATTTTGCAAACTCCTGACGGAGTTGTCCTTCACGGCGTCGGCCGATTTCGTCGAGGGAGCCAAGGTTCTCGACGATTTCTACATCGTGACCCGATACGCCAACGGATATCTGACAGGTGCTCCGCTCGAGCACCACGGCACTATTCAGTATTCGTATCATTCGTAAGGTGCGCTTTCGCGCACCGCGTAGGGGAAAGTGCTGGGCCGGACGGTGCGCGTCGGCTGCGCGCGCCCTGCGGGTACTGCGCAGATGACGATGCGTTTCGCTTGGCTCAACGCACCCTATGGCCTCTCCATCGACGGCTCCCGCCGAGACAGTGGGCCCTAGGCCGCGCCTGGGCGCACCGTATCGGGGAGCGCGCCGGCCGGGGAGCTTCAACCCTCCTTCGTCGGTGCGTTTCGCCCATGGCTCAACGCACCCTACGGTGTTGGAAAGATGCGGTTAGGTGCGATAATCCGGTCACCGGATGCGGGCCTCGTCTGGGTTGCTGCCGGATGCGTTTCTTCCACAGGCCACGGGACGCTGACAGTTGCGCCGGCCACTCCGGTCATTGGCCGTGCCTTGCGTGTACTGAATAAGCCAGGGGAAATTCGGTTGCAGCGGATGGTTCGTCAAACGTTTACCGCGAACGGGATCGTGGTACCCTATGGCGCCGTTGGGTGGGACGACGTTCGGGACGCGCTGCCTGCGGGCACAGCCATCACGGACCCACCGCGTAGAAGCCGATGATCAACAACCCGAAGACCGCTCTAGCGTTCGCCCATGACGTAGTAGCCTGCGGCGTGGCTTGGGTATTGGCCTACCTCCTCAGGCTCAACCTGGATTACACCGATCCCTTCTTCTTCGGTGCGTGGAAGACGCTGCCTTGGGTAATCCCGACCCAGGCGACCGTGTTCCTGGCCTTCGGCCTCTACCGCGGGATCTGGCGCTACGCGAGCCTGCCGGATCTCAAGCGCATCGTGCTCGCGGCAGCCGTGGCCACCATGGCGAGCGCGCTGCTGCTCAAGCTCCTGCCAGTACCCGGGACTGTCCCCCGTTCAGTTTTCATTCTCGATCCGATCCTGCTCGTCATGCTGATGGGGGGAAGCAGGCTCGCCTACCGCACGTGGAAGGAGCGGCGGCTCTTGAGCCTGCACGCCCTCGAGGCCCAGCCCGTGTTGGTGCTGGGGGCGGGCGATGCGGGTGCGAGCCTGGCCAAGGCCCTCGCGCGGAGCAGCGAGTGGCGGGTGGTGGGGTTCCTGGACGACGATTCGGGCAAGCACGGGCGGCAAGTGCACGGGCTGCCCGTGCTCGGACCCATCGACGCCCTGCCGCGCCACGCTGCCCGCTACGACGTCAAGCACGCGATCGTGGCGCTCCCTTCCGCCTCCCACGCGGTGCGGCGCCGAGCGGTGGAGGTGGCCACCCGGGCGGGGTTGCGGGCTCTGACGGTGCCTTCTTTCGATGACCTGGTGAGCGGGCGCGTCAGCGTCTCCTCCATCCGCCAAGTGGAGCTGGACGACCTGCTGGGGCGGGACCCGGTCATGTTGGACACGGCCGGACTGCGGGAGTGGCTGAGCGGGCGAACCGTGCTGGTGACCGGCGCGGGTGGCTCCATCGGCGCCGAGCTGTGCCGCCAGATCGCCCGTTTTGCCCCAGCCAGACTCATCATGCTGGAATTGAACGAATTCGCCCTCTACCGCATGGAGCAGGAGTTCGCCGAGCAATTCAAAACCTTGCCCGTCGCGTGCCTCATCGGAGATGTCAAAAACCGCCTGCGCATGGAGCAGGTCCTCGACGAGTACCGCCCGGACGTGGTGTTTCACGCCGCCGCATACAAGCACGTACCCCTCATGGAGGAGGAAAACGCCTGGGAGGCAGTGCAGAATAACGTCCTGGGTACCCTGGTGATGGCCGAGGCGTGCCGGGACCGAGGGATCGGCAAGTTCGTCTTCGTCTCCACCGACAAGGCCGTGAACCCGGTCAACGTGATGGGAGCGACCAAGCGCCTCGCCGAGATGGTGTGCCAGGCGCTGCAGAGGCCCTCGTCCCCGAGCCCGGTCCACCCGGGGCAGGGAAAGAAAAGCGCGACCCAGTTCATCATGGTCCGGTTCGGCAACGTGCTGGGCAGCGCGGGAAGCGTCATCCCCAAGTTCAAGGAACAGATCGCCCGAGGCGGGCCGGTGACGGTCACCCACCCGGAGATCACCCGCTACTTCATGTCGATCCCCGAGGCGTGCCAGCTCGTGCTGCAAGCGGGTCTGATGGGCAAGGGCGGCGAGATCTTCGTCATGGACATGGGCGAGCCGGTCAAGATCGTGGACCTCGCTCGAGACCTCATCCGTCTGTCCGGCTTTTCCGAAAACGAGATCAAGATCGAGTTCACAGGGTTGCGGCCCGGGGAGAAGCTCTACGAAGAGCCCCTGGCCGATGGCGAAACGACGCTGCCCACGCCTCACCCCAAGCTGCGCATCGCCCGGGCCCGCAACGTGGATCCCGGCTGGCTCGACGAGCTGCGGGTATGGCTCATGATCCCCCCCGTCACCCCGGAGAAGCTGCGCTCGGAGCTCGCCCGCTGGGTGCCAGAGTACCGGCCCAACGGGGGCACGGCGAGCGGCGTGGCGGTGAACCGCATGCTCGCGTAACAAAGGCCGGCGCCCTCTCCTGTACTTTCCGTTTGCTTGTACCGTGGCGACAAAAGTCGAAACGGTACCGGCGACGAGGCGTCGCGTTTGCCGTCTGAGACAAGACGCAATTTACCAACGTGTCTGGGACAAGCCATTGGCGGTCTATAATATTTTGAATTTCCCCGTTTGCCCCGGGCCTCTGAGGTATGTCTAACGCTAAACCCGTTCTCCAATATCGAGGTATAGACCTTGAAACCCTGAAGGCGTGCATCGCCCAGGCGCTGTCACCCTTTCCAGAAGTGCGCGCAGTTTACCTTTTCGGTTCCGCCGCTACCGGCCACTCTAGAACGGACAGCGACCTAGACCTCGGTGTAGTGACCCGTCATCCTCTTGGAAAGGGCAAACTCGACCTCTTGACCGCACTTGCGGCACAGGGACTGGATCGCGTCGATCGCGTCCTGTTAGACGAAGCGGACGTGGTATTGCGCTACGAGGTCGTGCGCCCCAACAGCCTGGTTTACGCAAGGCACGATTTCGATCACGGCGCCTTTTTCTCCAAAGCGGTCCGCGAGTATTTCGACTTGATGCCTCATCTACAACGCCAACGTGAAGCATTAAAGCGAAGGCTGCTCCATGCTCAGACCTGAAGTCCTTCGCAAACGGATTCAGAAGCTCGAGGAATATCTCGCCATTCTGGACCACTACCGACTCCTTGAAGGAGGAATTCCTGCGCGATCCGGAGAAATACGGCAGCGCAGAGCGCTTTCTTCAGCTCGCCATCGAAACCATCAACGATATGGCAAGCCACGTCATCGCGGAGCATGGACTAGGTGAAGTGAACGCGAGCCGGGTTTACGCTAGGCTATTGAGGGAGCACGGTTACATTACCACGGCACTTGAACAGCGATGGATACGGATGATCGGCTTTGGCAACATTCTGGTGCACAACTATCTCGACATAGATCGGAACATCGTTTTCGACGTTATCCAAAACGACCTCAACGATTTGCGGGCGCTGCGGGACGTTTTTGTCCAATCTCTCTGATCAATTCGGACAACCGATGCTCTGGCTGAATACGGGATCGATCAGCGAGCTGCCGCACCATGGCAACCCGCACCCGTCCGTAGCATGCCCGGAGCCGCCATCACTCCATCGCCAATACTGCCTTGATCCTGCCTGATCGCGCCCCAACGGCCGTCTGCGAGTGGCGTCGAAGCGGCGAAAAGTCGCCAATGTGAACAATCCTTGTTCGTTCCTCGAAGGCGCACCTATAAATGAACCAACCAAGGCGTGAATCGCTGGATATTCGCGACACTTTGCTCGTCGCTTCCCTAGCGCTTTTTCCAATTTTCTTTCTCACGGTCCGTGGCTGGGTAAACGGATTTCTGTTTTTCCTCTTCCTGCTCTCGCTGACCTACTACCGTGACTACCTGCCCCCTTGGCGAGCAACGAAACTTGATGTCCAAAGCTTGAGCGTGATCACTGCCTTGGCCTCGCCATTCCTCGCCATTTTGATCTCCCAAGCCCTGCGTGGCGATTTCATGGCCAAGCCATACGATGGGCCGCTACGCATGTTGCTGGCGATCCCGCTTTTTCTTTTGCTGAGGGAGAAAAAGATCGATTTCGTAAAGCTCTTGCAATACGCTTGCCCGATTTCCCTCTTGCTGGCGGTGGGTTCGACGATCCTTTTCCCCTTTCGGTCAGGTGAGCGCCTCGCAACTTACTTCGTAGATCCAATCACGTTTGGCAATTACTCCCTTGTCTTGGGGTTCATGTCTTTGTTCAGCATCCACCTCCTGGAAAGGGACAGCAAGTTTGTCGTCGGGCTAAAGTTTCTTGGATTTCTGGCTGGGGTATATTTATCCATTGGCTCCCAGTCCCGCAGTGGCTGGCTCGCCGCTCCCGTCCTGCTGGTCATCTGGCTGATCACCCGCCGCGAACTCTTGCGACCCCGCGCACGCCTGGCAGTCGTAGGGGTCGCCATAGCTAGCGCTCTCCTGTTCTATAGCGCCTTGAGCCCCGTACACCAGCGGATCAATGACGCGATCCAAAATGTCGAGACTTGGGCTACAGGAAAAAACCCGAATACATCGGTAGGGTATCGCCTCACGATGTGGCGGATGGCTTTGGTTCTGTTTTTAGACCAGCCACTCTATGGCTACGGCGATGAAGGCTATCTTCATCTGCTTGACACCCATCCGGAAATCGTATCATTCGCCACTCCTGAGGCGCGGCTTGTCATGCACACCGGCCCCCACAACGAATTGCTGGCGAGCATGTTGCGGGCGGGTATCTTTGGACTCACTTCCACGCTTTTGGTATTTTTTGTTCCCGCCTTTCTGTTTTCGAAAAACCTTCGGTCACCGTTGCCCAGCGCGAGAGGCGCGAGCCTGCTGGGTCTGTGCTTCGTGATCGGGCTATTCCTCAGCGGTTTTTTTGGCGAGCAAGTGCTGTACTTGAAGTTTCTCGCCTCTTTCTATGGGATGATGATTGCCTCGCTGTGCGCAACAGCCCTCACGGAAGAGAATAAAAAACCTACCGGAGCGACATCGAGTGCTTTAAATGCAGGGCTTTGATTACGCCATTACCTTTGCGTGTTACAACCAGGTCGACTATACACGCCAGTTTGTCGAAAGCTTGATCACATCGGGTGTGGACCTGTCGCGCGTGGTGGCCGTCGACAACGCTTCGACGGACCGCACGCGGGATTATCTCGAATCTCTGCCGCTCGGCGGGCGAATTTTCAACACCAGGAATTTCGGTTGCGGCGTGGCCTGGAACCAGGGCACGCTCGCGCTTCAAGCAGAATGGACCATCATCATGAACAACGACGTCCTGGTAGCGCCGGCCTGGCTGGAAAATCTCCTTCATGCCGCGCAAAAAGGTGGCTTCAAGATCGTCTCTCCCGCGCTCGTCGAGGGCGCGCTGGACTACGACTTTGACGAGTTTGCACGCGAAGCCATGCGGCGTATGGGAAGCGCTCTGCGCAAGGGCGCTCGGCATGCCGTGTGTGTGGCAGTTCACTCTTCTGTCTGGATGGAGATAGGCTTTTTCCGACCCGTCCCGAAGCTCTGGGGGTATGAGGATACGCTGTTCTTTCACGAGGCCGAGCTAGCCGGGATCCCCATGGCCATGACGGGCGCATCCTGGCTTCATCACTTTGGCTCCATCACCGTCAAGGCGATGAAGGAAGAACGGGGCCTGCACGGGAAACAGGGGCTTGGCGCGCGCCGTAATTATCGCCTTCTCAATCAGTCGTGGCTCGAGCGAAAACTGAGGAAGATGCGTCAGGTCCGACAGCGGCGAATCTGGCGGGACCGCGAGGTGGCAGAGTTCGGCATGTCCATGCACGGGCTTCGGCGGGACGGCCGATTCGAATGGATTTAAGCGGAGGTTCACGCCCGAGACGTATCGATGTGACCCTTGCGGCTGGGCGCTCCCAGACACGCCGAGTCAGAATGGGACCCGAGTCGGACGGCGCGTTTCGTCGGGGCGCAACGTACCCTACGATGCCATGGCTTTGGCGACCCCCCGGCGCCATCCTAGCGACGGCAGAGGAGCGTTACTCCGCAAGGCCAAGCTTTTCGGTCAGATCCGGCGGCCGGGCGATCACACTTGAGGGCGCTGCTGCGAAATCTCGGACGAGACCCCTTTCTCGGCCTCCGATCGCCAGCGGTTCTGGCTTGACGGGTCTTGCCGGGAAAGCCAGAATGGCTGGGTGAAGACTGTCCCCTTCGCGGAAGCCAAGAACCGGCGGGACGCTTTGGGTGCGGCCGAGTGAGCCGCGGAGGAAGACAGCGAAACGTCTGTTGCACCTTCATCCCTTGCGTACGGCGGATTCGTTGTCCTTGGCCGCAGCCGTGACTCGTCTGTGCAGCCGCTCTTCCGGCGGTGATTTCGTTCGTGTGTATCCCCGTGTTTGCGCCGCTACCTACCGGGAGGAACTGCATATTCTCGCGGTTTGAGTCGGCACCTTCGTCCGCGTCTCTTACTTCGTCCCATTGAGCCTCTCTGTCATTGTCATTGCCAAGAACGCCGAGGAGACGATCGAACGCTGTCTCACCTCGGTCGCCTGGGCCGACGAGATCGTGGTGCTAGACTCGGGCAGCCGGGATGCCACGGTGGAGATCGCCCAGCGCCACGCCAGCAAGGTGGAGGTTTCTCCCGACTGGCCCGGCTTCGGCCCCCAGAAAAATCGGGCGCTCGCCCTGGCCAACAGTGAGTGGGTATTGTCACTCGATTCTGACGAATGGGTGCCGGAAGCGTTGCGGCAGGAAATCGAGCAGGCGATCCGGTCTCCCGGCGACCACGTGGCCTTCCGCATGCCGCGCCTTTCCACCTTCTGTGGGCGTCCCATCCACCACTCGGGTTGGTGGCCTGATTATGTGGTGCGCTTATTCCGCCGGGGCAGCGGCCAGTTCAGCGACGATCTGGTGCACGAGCGGGTGCTGGTCACTGGCCCGGTGGGCACCCTGAAGACCCCGCTGGGACACGCGCCGATTCGCGATCTGGAGCAGGCTTTGGAGAAGGTCAACGCCTACTCGTCGGCCGGGGCGGTGAATTTCTTCCGCGCTGGCCACCGGGGATCCCTCGCCAAGGCGGTGGGCAGGGGAGCGTGGAGTTTCTTCCGCACCTATGTGCTGCGCGCCGGTTTCCTGGACGGCCGGATGGGCTTCATCCTGGCGATATACAACGCCGAGGCTACCTACTACCGGTATCTGAAGCTCATGCTACTCGAAGAGCGCGAACGGGATAGACGCTAGCGCCATGCTTCCCGTCTTCCTGTAGCAGTCTTTCGCTCCGTCTTGCGAGCCGTAGAACATGCAAGCTCGAGATCGAGATGAACGCCACGCTTGAGCGCCGAGCGCCTGCGATGCCGCCGAGGCATGTCCTGGTCATCGTGACTCGCCGCATCGGCGACGTGCTCCTAGCAACGCCCCTCATCCGCTCGCTCAAGCGGGCCTGGCCCGAGGCGCGGGTCGACGCCCTGGTGTTCCAGGGAACGGAGGGAGGGCTGGCGGCGAATCCCGATATCCACCGGATCCATACCGTCGCCGAACGCCCCGGGGCGGTGGAGCACGCGAGGTTCTACGCCGCGCTTCTGCGCCGTTACGACATCGCCTTATCGGTCTTAACCGGGGACCGGCCGACCCTGTATGCCTTCGCCGCCGGCCGCTGGCGGGCGGGGCTGCTCAACCCCCGCCCCAAGGAAGCCTGGAAGCAACGGTTGCTCCACCGGTGGATTCCCTTCGACGACCTGGAGACCCACACGGTGCGGATGAACCTGAGGCTTGCGGAGCTCTTGGGAATCCCCCCCATCGCGGAGGTGGTGGTCGGCTGGAGCCCTCGGGACCAAGCGCTCGTGCAGGCGTTGACCCTAGGCACCCGACCAGGTCATTACGCGGTCCTGCACCCGTACCCCAAATTCAATTACAAGAAATGGTACCCCGCCGGATGGAGGCAACTCGCGGCCTGGCTCGACCGGCAGGGGCTACGCATCGTGCTCACGGGCGGCGCCGGTGCCGAAGAACGGGCCTATGTTGCGGCCGTCGCCGAAAGGCTGCCCGGAGGAGCGCTCAACCTGGCGGGTCGCGTGAGCCTCGCCATGCTGGGGCCCCTACTGGCCGGCGCCGCCGTCTACGTCGGGCCCGATACCGCCATCACCCACATGGCCGCCGCTGTGGGCACCCCCACCGTGGCCTTGTTCGGCCCCTCCAACCCGGTCAAGTGGGGACCATGGCCCAAGGGCCACCCGGCCGATCAAAACCCTTGGCAACGGATCGGGAGCCAGCGGGCGGGAAACGTCTTCCTCCTACAAGGAAGGAAGCACTGCGTGCCCTGCATGCTGGAGGGCTGCGAGCGCCACGTTCAGAGCTATAGCGACTGTCTCCAGGAGCTACCCGCGAGCAGGGTGATCGAGGCGGTGCAAACGCTGCTCGCGGAGCGCCCGATGCCGGTCGGGTTTTGACACGATTTCAGTCTAACACTGTGTTCGTGCGCATAAAAAACGTGACCATCACGCTGGATGAAGAGGTGGCCCAGTGGGCACGGGTCTGGGCGGCGGAGCATCACACGAGCGTCTCCCGCCTGGTTGGTGCAAGCGGATGCTCGAAGAGGAAGGTCACCAGGCGGCCATGAAACAGTATCTCAGCGCCAAATCCGTTCTCCTGAAGCGGCCAGCGAAGTATCCGTCAAAAGACGAATGGCATGAGCGGCGCTCGTTGTTTTGTCGACACCCATGTCTTGGTGTACTTTCGCGACGCTTCGGGCTCCCAAAAAAACCCAAAGCTGCCGCGTAGCTCGCCGCCTTGTGGCGGACGAAGGCAGGGAGAATCAGCACTCGGGTGCTAAGCGAATTCTATGTCACGGTGACTCAGCGCTCGACCCCGGGATGAAGAAAGCAGCGGCGAGGGCCGACGTGCGCAACCTAGCCGCCTGGCATCCAATCCCTGTGGATACTGCCGTCATTGAAGACACATGGACAGTCCAGGATCGTCACACGCTTTCCTGGTGGGACGCCTTGATCGTGGCCGCTTCCCAGAAGGCGAATTGTGCATACCTCTTGAGCGAGGACTTCCAAGACGCGCAAACGCTCCCCGGCGTAAGAGTCGTCAATCCTTTCGCGCACGAACCAGAGCAGGTACTCGACCACCTCCGGTAAAGAAGGTGATCGATATCTGATCACCCCACCAAGAGCCCGGGCAGCCTTGGGGTGGTGCGCTCAAGCGCACCCTACGACCATCCTTCCGTAGGGTGCGTTGCGCCGCAGGCGAAACGCACTGTCGATGGCCAAGGGACCGCCTCAGGCGCCCGAAGGCTCTAACATCTCGCCGAACTGAATCCCGTAGAGCCGCGCGTACAGCCCACCTGCCGCGAGCAGGGTCTCATGGGTGCCCGTCTCCACGATTCTCCCGTGGTCCAGCACCACGATGCGGTGGGCCCGCTCGATGGTGGAGAGGCGATGGGCGATGACGAAGGTGGTGCGGTCCCGCATCAACGCCTCCAGGGCCGCCTGCACGTGCCGCTCCGACTCGCTGTCGAGGGCGGAAGTGGCTTCGTCCAGGATCAGGATCGGCGCGTTCTTGAGGATTGCTCGGGCGACCGCGAGCCGCTGGCGCTGGCCGCCGGAGAGCCTGACCCCGTTCTCGCCCACCAGGGTCTCCAGTCCCTCGGGGAGCTGCCGGATGAAGTCCATGGCGTGGGCTGCCTCGGCGGCGGCGATGATCTGCGCCCGCGACGCTGCGCTGTTGGTCCCGTAGGCGATATTGGCGGCGATGGTGTCGTTGAACAGCAGCACCTCCTGGGAGACGAGGGCGATGTTGGCCCGCAGGCTCGCGAGCTTGAGCTGCTCGATATCCTGCCCGTCCACCAGGATGCGCCCCTGCTGGGGATGATAGAAGCGGGGAATCAGGCTGACCAGGGTCGTCTTGCCGCTGCCCGAAGGGCCGACCAGCGCCACCGTCTCGCCGGGCTGCACCTTGAGGGAGAGATTTTCGAGCGCGGGCCGCGCCGCCCCTTCGTAGGTGAAGGTGACGCGCTGGAAC
>NZ_DAIRTR010000092.1:0-12459 GCF_036803785.1 Pelomicrobium sp.
TTCCTGCGTTCGCTGCCGCCGGAAGAACCGGTGCTGGTCGTGGGGCTGGGCAGCAATCTCCTGGTGCGGGACGGGGGCTTTCGGGGCACGGTGATCCTCCTGCACCGGGCGCTCGCCGCCCTCACCCTGGAGGCCCAGGACTCGCGTCAGGGCTTGGTGTATGCGCAGGCCGGCGTGGCGAGCCCTAAGGTGGCGCGCTTCGCCGCCCTGCACGGGCTCGAGGGGGCCGAGTTCCTGGCCGGGATTCCGGGCACGGTGGGCGGAGCGCTCGCCATGAACGCCGGCTGCTACGGAGCGGAGACTTGGGAAGTGGTGGAGCGGGTGAGCACCATCGACCGGGCCGGCCGGGTGCGGGAGCGCTCATCCCAGGACTACCAGATCGGCTACCGCCATGTGGCGCTGAAGGCCCGGGACGATGCAGCCGCAGAGGAGTGGTTCGTCGCCGCCCGCCTGCGGCTCAGGCGAGGCAACGGAGAGCGCTCGCGCCAGACCATCAAACGGCTGCTGGCGCGACGGGTAGCCACCCAGCCGCTTAACCTGCCCAATGCGGGCTCGGTGTTCCGCAATCCCCCTGGCGACTATGCGGCGCGGCTGATCGAAGGTTGCGGGCTCAAGGGCTACCGCATCGGCAACGCCATGATCTCCGACAAGCACGCCAACTTCATCGTCAACCTGGGGGGCGCGAAGGCGTGGGATATCGAGACCATCATGGAGACGGTGGAGCGAACGGTGGTGAGCTTGACTGGAGTACGCCTGGTGCGGGAGGTCCGCGTGGTCGGCGATCCCGTCTGAGTCGAGAGGTGGTGCTCGATGAATCCACACGATTTCGGGAAGGTGGCGGTCCTCATGGGGGGGCGCTCCGCCGAGCGGGAGATTTCCCTTATGTCGGGAAAGAACGTGCTGGAGGGGCTACGGCGGGCGGGGGTGGACGCCCACCCGTTTGATCCGGCCGAGCGCAGCGTGTTCGCTTTGAAGGAGCAGGGCTTCGACCGGGTCTTCATCGCCCTGCACGGTCGTTACGGCGAAGACGGTACGGTGCAAGGGGCATTGGAGCTCATGGACATTCCTTACACCGGCAGCGGTGTCATGGCCTCGGCTCTGTGCATGGACAAGTTGCGCACCAAGTACGTATGGGCGGGCTGCGGGCTGCCGACGCCCCGCTGGGAAGTGCTCCAGGCGGCGACCGACTGGCAGGCGGTGGCGGCGCGCTTGGGTTTGCCCCTCATCGTGAAGCCGGCCCACGAAGGATCCACCCTGGGGCTCACCAAGGTGGCGCACGTGGAAGAGCTGCCGCAAGCCTACGCAGTGGCGGCGCGCTACGACCCCTTGGTGCTGGCAGAGGAGTTCGTCGAAGGGCAGGAGCTCACCGCTGGCTTCGTGGGCGAGGAGCCCTTGCCCCTCATCCGCATTGAGGCGCCCGGCGGCAACTACGACTACCAGAGCAAGTATTTCAGCGACGAGACCCGCTATCACTGCCCGTGCGGGCTGCCGCGGGAGGAGGAGCGGGCGATCCAGGCCCTTGTCATGCGGGCAGTGGAGGTGCTGGGCTGTCGCGGCTGGGGGCGCGCGGACCTAATCCGCCGCGCGGATGGCAGCGTGAGCCTGCTGGAAATGAACACTGCCCCTGGCATGACCGGCCACAGCCTGGTGCCCATGGCGGCCAAGGCGGCCGGCATGAGCTTCGAGACGCTGGTGGTGAGAATTCTGGAGCTTGCCCATGTGGGATAGTCCACGAGCGCTGAACGCGGTGGCCAACCTGCTTTTCACGCTCGGGCTCGCCGCCCTACTGGCGGCCGCCGCCCTGGCGGCTGCGGGCAGCAGCGCGTTCGCCTTGCAGGCGGTGGAGCTGACAGCGCCGCCCCGGCGGGTGACGGTGGAGCAGGTTCAAGCGGTGGTGGCGCAGGAGCTGCGGGGCACCTTCTTCACCGTGGACCTGGAGGCGATACGCGGCGCCTTCGAGAAGCTGCCATGGGTGCGCAGGGCGAGCCTTGCCCGCCGCTGGCCTGCCACCCTGGTGGTGACGCTGGAGGAGCGCGAGGTGCTCGCCCGCTGGGGCGAGAACGCCTTGATCGACCGCTACGGGGAGCGCTTCGAGGCTGTGTTCGAGGGCCCGCTTCCCGAGCTCTCCGGCCCCGACGGGACCGAGCGGGAAGTAGTCGAGCGCTACCTACGCTTTCGGGATTTGCTGGCGCAGGCCGGACTCGGGTTGCAGGCCGTGCGGCTTTCGGCACGGGGCGCCTGGGAGCTCGAGCTCGAACGGGGAACGGTGGTGAAGCTGGGTCGCAGCCACACGGACCAGCGGCTCGCCCGATTCGTTGTGGCTTACGGTGAGAGTCTGGGACGGCTTGGCGTGCCCGTCGAGTACGTGGATTTGCGCTATCCCCACGGTTTTGCCGTGCGCCTGCCGCGGGAGACCTCGGCGCGGACGAGCCGAGGAACGTGAACGGAGCTTGGTGAGTCTTTAGGAGGAAAGCATGGATAGGATCCTGCCGTCCGGTTTGCAGCCGCCCGTGGAAGGGGAGCGCTCGTGGACGAGGAAGTTGAAGCCCAAGGAGTCGAAAAACCTGATTGTTGGGCTAGACATCGGCACCTCCAAGATCGTGGTGCTCGTGGCAGAGGTGCTGCCCGACGGTAGCTTCGAGCTGATCGGTATGGGTAGCCAGCCCTCGCGCGGCCTCAAAAAGGGCGTGGTGGTCAACATCGAGTCCACCGTGAACGCGATTCAGCGAGCGGTGGAGGAAGCCGAGCTCATGGCCGACTGCAAAATCCGCGAGGTCTACACGGGCATCGCCGGAGGCCACATCAAGAGCTTCAACTCCCACGGCATGGTGGCGGTGAAGGACAAGGAAGTAACCCAGGCCGATGTGGATCGTGTGATTGAGACGGCCAAGGCGGTCAACATCCCGACCGACCAGCAGATTCTCCACATCCTGAACCAGGAGTTCATCATCGACGGCCAGGAAGACGTGCGCGAGCCCTTGGGCATGAGCGGGTTGCGCCTGGAAGTGAAGGTCCACATCGTCACAGGGGCGGTATCGGCGGCGCAGAACATCGTCAAGTGCGTGCGTCGCTGCGGGCTGGAAGTGCGCGACCTGGTGCTGCAGCCCCTGGCCTCCGCTCTGGCGGTGGTCTCAGAGGACGAAAAGGAGCTGGGCGTGTGCCTGGCCGACATCGGCGGCGGTACCACTGATATCACGGTGTTCACCCAGGGCGCCATCCGCCATACGGCAGTCATTCCCATCGCCGGCGACCAAATCACCAACGACATCGCCATGGCGCTGCGCACCCCGACCAAAGAGGCGGAGGATCTCAAAGTGCGCTATGGCTGCGCCCTGCGCCAGCTCGCCGATGCCCAAGAAATGGTGGAAGTGCCGGGCATCGGCGATCGAGGACCGCGACAGCTGTCGCGCCAGACCCTGGCGGAGGTGATCGAGCCGCGGGTGGAGGAGCTCTATTCCCTGGTCCAGGCGGAGCTGCGGCGCAGCGGTTTCGAAGATCTGCTTTCCTCCGGCATCGTCATCACTGGCGGCAGCAGCGCCATGCAGGGCATGGTGGAGCTGGGCGAAGAGGTATTCCACATGCCGGTCCGCGTGGGGGTGCCCCAGTACCGGGGCAGCCTGGCCGAGGTGGTACGTAGCCCGCGCTATGCCACCGGCGTGGGGCTGCTCATGGCGGGGCTGGAACAACAGCAGCGCCAGCAAATGCAGCGCCTGCAAGGCGGGTCGTTACGGCAGATCTTCGAGCGCATGAGGAGTTGGTTCCAGGGCAACTTCTGAGCAAGGACAAGGGGTCTGTTCCGCCTCCGGCGGGCGGGCCGAAGAAGCGGGTGATCATCGACGAGGCATCTTTTCAAGGAGGTTGACATGTTCGAAGTGATGGATACTCAGACACCGGAGGCCGTGATCAAGGTGATCGGCATCGGCGGCTGCGGCGGCAACGCCGTAGACCATATGATCGAGCAGGGGGTGCAGGGAGTGGAGTTCATCTGCGCCAACACCGACGCGCAGGCGCTCAAGCGCAACCAGGCCAAAACTCTGCTGCAGCTCGGCGCGAGCATCACCAAAGGGCTCGGGGCCGGTGCCAACCCCGAAGTGGGTCGGGAGGCGGCGCTGGAGGATCGGGACCGGCTGGCAGAGCTGATCCAGGGAGCGGACATGTTGTTCATCACCGCTGGCATGGGCGGGGGCACCGGCACTGGCGCCGCACCGGTGGTGGCCCAGATCGCCAAGGAGCTCGGCATCCTCACCGTGGCGGTGGTCACCAAGCCGTTTAGTTTCGAGGGCAAGCGGCTCAAAGTGGCCCAGGCAGGCATTGAGGCCCTGTCCCAATACGTGGATTCAGTCATCGTGATCCCCAACGACAAGCTGATGAGTGTGCTGGGAGAGGAAGTGAGCATGCTGGATGCCTTCAAAGCGGCCAATGGCGTGCTGCACGGCGCAGTGGCGGGCATCGCCGAAGTCATCAACTGCCCGGGCCTGGTGAACGTGGACTTCGCCGACGTGCGCACGGTAATGTCTGAGATGGGCATGGCGATGATGGGCTCGGCCTACGCTTCCGGTGTGGACCGGGCGCGCTTGGCAGCGGAGCAGGCGGTAGCGAGCCCTCTGCTGGAAGACGTGAACCTGTCCGGGGCTCGGGGCGTGCTGGTCAACATCACCGCCAGCATGGGCCTTAAGATGAAGGAAGTACACGATGTGATGAACACCATCCGCGACTTTACCGCCGAAGACGCCACCGTCATCGTCGGCACGGTGATCGACGAATCCATGGAGGACAATCTGCGGGTGACCATCGTCGCTACCGGCCTCGGCCTGCCTGCCCGCGCCCAGCCGAAGTCCCTGTCGGTGGTCAGGACAGGCACTGACGCCGCGCCCTTTGACACGGTGAACTACGAGGCTTTGGATACTCCCACCGTGATGCGCACTGGGCGCCGGCGGGAGACCACGGTGGAGGCCATGCGGCAGTCGGGGATCGACCTTCTGGACATCCCTGCCTTCCTGCGTAAGCAGGCCGACTGACAAGGCGCCAGGCAGGGCGCTCCCCTGGGAAAGGCTATCGCGTGTGATATACTGCCTCGTTTTTTAAGGACTTGGTCCGGCGAAAGGGCCTGGATGGTCAAGCAAAGAACCCTCAAAAACGTCATCAGCGCGACGGGCGTTGGGCTGCACACTGGCGAGAAGGTCTACATGACCCTGCGGCCGGCGGCGCCCAATACCGGCATCGTTTTCCGCCGCATCGACCTGCCGCAGCCCGTGGAGATCAAGGCGAACGCCCATAGCGTGCATGACACGCGGCTTTGTTCTTGCCTTGAGCGGGACGGGGTGCGTGTATCCACCGTCGAGCATCTCATGTCCGCCTTCGCCGGGTTAGGCGTGGACAATGCCTACGTGGACCTCTCCGGCGGCGAGGTTCCCATCATGGACGGCTCGGCCTCCCCGTTCGTGTTTCTGCTGCAGTCGGCGGGGCTGGAGGAGCAGCCGGCGCCGAAGAAATTCATCCGCATACTGCGTCGCCTGGAGGTCAAGGACGGCGACAAATGGGTGCGCTTCGAGCCCTACGATGGATTCAAGGTGGAGTTCAGCATCGCCTTCGACCATCCCATCTTCGACAAGACCCGCCAGCAGGTATGCATCGATTTCGGCAAGACCTCCTTCGTCAAGGAGGTGAGCCGAGCGCGCACCTTCGGCTTCGTCCAGGACGTGGAGAACATGCGGGCCCAGGGACTGGCCCTCGGCGGGAGCCTGGACAACGCCATCGTGATGGATGAGTTCCGCGTGCTCAACAGCGACGGCCTGCGTTACGAGGACGAGTTCGTCAAGCACAAGGTGCTCGATGCCATCGGCGACCTGTATCTGCTGGGACATCCGATCATCGGCGCTTTCCTAGCCCACAAGTCGGGCCATGCCCTCAACAATGCCCTGGCCCGGGCTTTGCTGGCTGATGGCCGGACTTGGGAGTTTGTCACCTTCGATGACCCCGAGGAGGCGCCCGCCTTCCTGCGTTTCCAACTGCAAAGCGCCTGAAAGCTCGCGCAGCCCGGTCCTCACCCGAGGCGCGGTGTGTTCCTGATTCGCTTAGCGGTCGTTTTCCTGCTCCTCGTCCTGGGGGTTTGCCTGGGGCTCTATCTCTACACCCGGGATCGCCGCTACCTGCGCTATGCCGGGGCCACCCTCAAGTTTGGGCTGGTGCTGACGGTGGTCTTCGCCGCGCTGTACGTGCTCGAGCGATTGATCCTGGTCATTTGATCGGTAGCTCCACCGGGGCGTCTCGGGAGCGCCCATGATCTAGCGGGCCCGCCGTCCCCCTCGGGCGATCAGCGCCCGTAGCGCTGCGCGCAATGGCGAGGGAGGCAGGTGTTGGGCTAGGGTTGCCAGGCTCTGCACCGCCTTCGGACTTAAGCGCCGAAGGGGTTTGCTGGCATTCGAGGGGCTCGGCTCGGGTGCTTGAACCAGGGCCTGGATTGAAGTAACCTCGAAGCCCCGCTCCCGCAAAGCCTGGATCAGGCGGGGGCTCATGTGCCTGAGCTTGGCTGCCGCTGCGCCGCTAGTGGCACGGATCTTGATCGCACCGTCCCGGTACGAGACGATCCCGCTCAGGGGGCGAAGCTCGCGTGGTGCCACCTCTCGATAGGCCCGGTTAAGCTCGGCCAAGCGCCGGGCCTCGGTGAGAGGGCTTCCAGTCCCTTCTAAGCTTCTGAAATAGAAGCTGATCGGTCGGGCAGGCACCGCCATCACAAGAACGGTGGAGACATGAACATCATCGTCGTATCCGGCAAGCTTGCCCAGGCCCGCACCATCACCCTGACCCGGACGCAGATCGTCACTTTGTTTGCCCTTTTGCTAGTCCTGGGGGCGGGGGCCGCGTCAGCCATTGCCTATTTCGCAGTGCGTCATGCCTCAGCGCTGGCTCCGCTCCTGGGAGTGAAGGCGGCCGACCCGGTCACCTCCGGTGGTCAGGAGGCCCAAGTCTACATGCAGGAGACGATCCATGCGCTGGCGGTGCGCATGGGTCAGATGCAGGCCCAGCTCCTGCGGCTGGACGGCCTGGGCGAGCGCCTTGCCCAACTGGCGGGGATCAAGCCCCAGGAATTCGCATTCGATCAACCCCTTGGGCAAGGCGGGGCGATCGCCCATCTGCCCCGATATACCCTTAGCGTTGGCCAGCTTGCCGAGCAGCTCGACGAATTGAGCCGCCTGCTCAACCACCGCACGGACCAGCTTCATATTCTCGAATCGGTACTGTTGGAAAGCCAGCTCGTGCGTCAACTGATCCCTTCCATGAGACCGGTGGACGTAGGCTGGCTCTCGTCGGGGTTCGGCTGGCGCAACGACCCCTTCACGGGCCAGCGGGTGATTCACGAAGGGGTGGATTTCGTCGCGCCGGTGGGCACGCCGATCTTGGCCGCTGCCGGCGGGGTGGTGGTGACCTCGGAGTACCATCCCGAGTATGGTAATATGATTGAAATTGACCACGGCAACAACCTGGTCACCCGCTATGCCCATGCCTCCAAACGGCTGGTGGAAGTTGGTGCCATTGTGTTGCGTGGCCAGAAAATCGGCGAGGTGGGCAATACCGGCCGGTCCACGGGACCTCATCTGCACTTCGAAGTGCGTCGCAACGGGGTCGCGCTCAATCCCGCCCGCTTCCTGAAGGCCCAAGGATAGCTTGCCGTTTCGAGGTGTCTGATGGGGGGTGAGGCCGGAAAGCCTCACCCCTATTTCGTTTGGTGAACCGATCCATATCACTCACCCATCCGCGGCTCTGACCGCTGTCAATCCGGATGATTGCCAATTTTCTCACCAAAATTTTCGGCAGCCGCAACGAGCGGTTGCTCAAGCGCTATAACGAGACGGTGCGTGCGATCAACGCCCTCGAGCCAGAAATCGCCCGTTTGCCTGACGAGGCATTGAAGGCGAAGACCGCCGAGTTCAAGGCGCGTATTGCGCAACGCTTGGAGGGTGCCGCGCCAGAGAAGGTGCCGGCGCTGGAGGCCGCTGCCCTGGACGAGATCCTGCCGGAGGCCTTCGCGGTGGTACGCGAGGCGGCCAAACGTACCCTGGAGATGCGCCACTTCGACGTCCAGCTGGTCGGGGGCATCGCGCTGCACCAGGGAAAAATCGCCGAGATGCGCACCGGCGAAGGCAAGACCCTGGTGGCGGCGCTTCCCGCCTATCTGAACGCCCTTACCGGCCGGGGAGTGCACGTGGTCACGGTGAACGACTACCTGGCCAAGCGGGATGCCGAGTGGATGGGCAAGATTTACAACTTCCTCGGGCTGACGGTCGGGGTGATCCTTACTCAGATGAACCACGCCGACAAGCAGGCTGCCTATGCCGCTGACATCACCTATGGCACCAACAACGAGTTTGGCTTCGACTATCTGCGCGACAACATGGCGACCCATCCCTCGGAGCGCTACCAGCGGCCTCTGAACTATGCCATCGTGGACGAAGTGGACTCGATCCTGATCGACGAGGCACGCACGCCCCTCATCATCTCGGGCCAAGCCGAGGACACCACTGAGCTGTACGTCAAGGTGAATGCTCTGGTGCCCCACCTGAAGCGCCAGGAGCGGGAGGGCGGTCCGGGCGACTACACCGTGGACGAGAAGGCCCACCAGATCCTGCTCACGGAGGAAGGCCACGAGCACGCCGAGGAGCTAATGGCCAAGGCGGGGCTTTTGCCAGAGGGCACCAGCCTCTACGATCCCCAGAACATCCTGCTGATTCACCATCTCTACGCCGCGCTGCGTGCCCATGCCCTATTCCACCGGGACCAACATTACGTGGTGCAGAACAACGAGGTGATCATCGTCGACGAGTTCACCGGGCGGCTTATGCCCGGCCGGCGCTGGTCGGAGGGTCTGCACCAGGCGGTGGAGGCGAAGGAAGGGGTGCCAATCCAGAAGGAAAACCAGACCCTCGCCTCCATCACCTTCCAGAACTACTTCCGCCTGTATCGTAAACTCGCCGGCATGACCGGCACGGCGGACACCGAGGCCTACGAGTTCCAGCAGATCTATGGCCTGGAAGTAGTGGTGATTCCCACCCACAAGCCGATGATTCGCCAGGATCTGCACGATCAGGTGTTCCGTACGGCGCGGGAAAAGTACCAGGCGGTCATCAACGATATCAAGGATTGCTACGCTCGGGGGCAACCGGTGCTGGTGGGGACCACCTCCATCGAGAATAACGAGTTCCTCTCGGCGCTGCTCAAAAAGGAAGGGATTCCCCATCAGGTGCTCAACGCCAAGCAGCATGCCCGAGAAGCGGAGATCGTGGCCCAGGCGGGGCGGCCCAAGATGGTCACTATCGCCACCAACATGGCAGGCCGCGGGACCGACATCGTTCTAGGCGGCAACCCAAACCCCGAGATCAACCGCATCCTGGCCGACGAGACTCTGGACGAGGCGGCTAAGCAAAAGCGCATCGCGCAGGTGAAGGCCGAGTGGCAGAAACTCCATGACCAGGTGGTGTCCCTGGGCGGTTTACACATCGTCGGCACCGAGCGCCACGAGTCGCGGCGCATCGACAATCAGCTCAGGGGACGGGCTGGGCGCCAGGGCGACCCTGGTTCCAGCCGCTTCTACCTCTCGCTGGAAGATCCCCTGCTTCGCATCTTCGCTTCCGAACGGGTCGCCGCCATCATGGAGCGGCTGAAGCTCCCCGAGGGGGAGCCCATCGAGCACCCCTGGGTGACCCGGGCCATCGAGAACGCCCAGCGCAAGGTGGAGGCTCGCAACTTCGACATCCGCAAGCAGCTTCTCGAGTACGACGATGTGGCCAACGAGCAGCGCCAGAAGATCTACCACGACCGCAACGCCCTGCTCGACGCAGCGGACATTTCGGAGGAGATTCGTGCCTACCGGGAGGAGGTGATCGGGGCGCTCGTGGACGAGTACGTGCCTCCAGGAAGCGTGGAGGAACAGTGGGACGTGGCCGGGCTGGAGCGGGCACTTGCCGCCGAGTACCAGCTGAAGCTTCCTCTCCGCCAGTGGCTGGAGGCGGAGCCCGAGCTGCACGAGGAGCGTCTACGCGCCCGCATCCTGGAGGCGGCGGCCGAGCACTACCAGGCCAAGGTGGACTTGGTGGGCGAGGAGGTGATGAAGCACTACGAGCGGGCCGTGATGCTACACGCTCTGGACACTCACTGGCGCGAGCATTTGGCGGCCCTGGATCACTTGCGCCAGGGCATTCATCTGCGGGGTTACGCCCAGAAGAACCCCAAGCAGGAATACAAGCGCGAGGCTTTCCAGCTCTTCGCCGACATGCTCTCCCGCATCAAGCGGGACGTAGTGCAGCTTCTCATGACGGTGCAGATCCGCAGTGAAGAGCAGGTACAGGCCGTGGAGACGGCTGCCGCGGCGCCCACCAACGTCCGCTACCATCACGCCGACTATGACCAGGCCTTGGCGGAAGCCAATGCACCCCAGGCAACCCAGCCCTTCGTGCGCCAGGGTCAGAAGATCGGCCGCAACGAACCATGTCCTTGCGGCTCCGGCAAGAAATACAAGCATTGCCACGGCAAACTGGCATGAGGGGCCTCGTGCTCGAGGACGCTGTCGCCGCGGTGCGGAGGGTAGCGACCCATGGCAGTTAATCTCCCCCCGCCCGAGGCGGAAAGCCTCTTGCCGGTGGGGGGCGTGCGCCTGGGCGCCGCTCAGGCGGGCATCAAGAAGCCGCAGCGCTACGACCTGCTGCTGATCGAGCTCGCCCCGGGGAGCGAAGTGGCCGCCGTGTTCACCCGCAACCGTTTCTGCGCGGCCCCGGTCACCGTGGCCCGGGAGCACTTGGCCAAGGGGGGCATACGGGCCTTGGTGGTAAACACCGGCAACGCCAATGCTGGCACGGGCAGCGAGGGCATCCGCCGGGCACGGGAGACCTGCGCGGCGGTGGCGCGCTTGCTCGGCTGTGCGCCCGAGCAGGTGCTGCCCTTTTCCACTGGGGTGATCATGGAGCCGCTTCCCCTGGAGCGGCTGATCGCCGGACTGCCTCGGTGCGTCGCTTCCCTGAGGCCGGACGGCTGGCTCCTCGCTGCCGAGGCCATCATGACCACGGACACCGTACCCAAGGCCTGCTCCGAGCGCCTGGACATCGCGGGAATGCCGGTGACGGTCACCGCCATCGCCAAGGGCGCCGGCATGATCCATCCCAACATGGCCACCCTGTTAGGGTTCGTTGCCACCGACGCGGCCATCGCCTCCTCACTCCTCGCTCGACTCGTGCACCGGATCGCGGACGCTTCCTTCCACTGCATTACGGTGGACGGGGATACTTCCACCAACGATGCGCTAGTCCTTATGGCCACGGGGAGCGCTGGGGTTCGCTTCGCAACGGGGGACGAACTCGGCTTTGCTACCCTGGAAGAGGCCCTGACCCGGGCGGCACGCAGGCTCGCCCAGGCCATCGTGCGCGACGGCGAAGGGGCGACCAAGTTCATTACCGTGACCGTGGAAGAGGGGCGCAACCAGGAGGAATGCCGCCGGGTGGGCTACGCCATCGCCCGCTCGCCCCTTGTGAAAACCGCCTTTTTCGCTTCCGATCCCAACCTGGGACGGATCCTGGCGGCTGTTGGCGCTGCTGGGATCGAGGATCTGGACGTGGAGCGGGTACGCCTCTACCTGGGGGATCTGCGGGTCGCGGAGCGCGGCGGCCGGGCCGCCGATTACCAGGAGGCGGAGGCGTTGCGGATTATGCGCGAGCCGGAGATCACCGTACGCGTGGCCTTGGGCCGGGGAGATGCCGTTGCCACCGTGTGGACCTGCGATTTTTCCTACGACTACGTGCGCATCAACGCCGAATACCGCACTTGAAGGCAGCCATGGCCCGGGAGTTGGACCACATTGTCGATCGTGCCCAGGCTCTGCTCGCACGGCTGGAGGCAATCGTGCCGGTCCCGCCGCCGGCGGTGGATTGGCGGGTTTCGATCGCTTTCCGCTGGCGCAAGCGCGGCACCCAAGGTTTCCTGCAGCCGGTCACCCACGTCCATCGCATCGCCCTCAGAGACCTGCAGGGCATCGATCGACAGAAAGCCCTAGTGGAGCAAAACACCCGGCAGTTCGTCAACCGGGTGCCGGCAAACAACGTGCTGCTCACCGGCGCTCGGGGCACGGGCAAGTCGTCCCTCGTGAAAGCGGTGCTCAACAAATACGCCTCTAAGGGCCTGCGCCTGATCGAAGTGGAAAAGCAGGACCTCATAGATCTGCCGGAGATCGTGGACCTGGTGGGCGGGCGTCCCGAGCGGTTCATTCTGTTCTGCGATGATCTGTCCTTCGAGGCGGAGGAGTCGGGTTACAAGGCGCTCAAAGCGGTGCTGGACGGCTCGGTGGCGGCACCCTCGGAGAACGTCCTGGTTTATGCCACCTCCAACCGGCGACACCTCATGCCCGAGTTTATGCAGGAGAATCTGGAAGCGCGGCGGGTCGGGGACGAGATCCATCCGGGAGAGACGGTGGAGGAA
>NZ_DAIRTR010000093.1:0-12412 GCF_036803785.1 Pelomicrobium sp.
CTGAGCCGCGTGGGCGGGCAGGGGAATGGGGTGGTGGTAGAATGGCGCTTCCATGGATGCTCATCTAGTCCAGGCGATCGCCGTCTACGCCTTGCCGGTGGTGTTCGCCATCACCCTCCACGAGGCCTCCCATGGCTACGTGGCCAAACACTTCGGCGACCTGACCGCCTACGCCCAGGGGCGGGTCAGCCTCAATCCGATCCGCCACATCGACCCGGTGGGCACGCTCGTTCTGCCCCTTGTGACCTTGGCGGTGGGCGGCATCATGTTCGGCTGGGCGAAGCCGGTGCCGGTCAATTTCGGCAATCTGCGCCGGCCGAAACAGGACATGCTGTGGGTTGCCGCCGCTGGTCCCGCTGCCAACTTCACCATGGCGTTGTGCTGGGCCTTGGTGGCCAAGGCTGCCCTGGTGAACGAAGGGGCCGTCTGGTCGGAGTTCCTCTATGCCATGGGGCTCGCGGGCATTCAGGTCAACATCATCTTTATGGTGCTTAATCTGTTGCCGATCCCACCCCTCGACGGCAGCAGGATCGCCATGAGCCTCTTGCCAGGGCGGCTCGCCTACCGCTATGCCGCCCTGGAACCCTACGGGATCTATCTACTGCTTGGGCTGATTGTCCTGGAGGGCGTGTTCAACATCCCCTTGCTGAGCGTGATTCTGTTTCCCCTGTACGAGGTTGCGCGGGGAGCAATCCTCGCGCTTTTCAACCTCTGAATCCGTCGCACCCCTGACCATGTTTCCCGAACGCGTCCTCTCCGGTATGCGGCCCACTGGCAGCCTACACTTGGGCCACTACCATGGTGTGCTGAAAAACTGGGTAAAGCTCCAGCACGAGTACGACTGCTTATTCTTCGTCGCCGACTGGCACGCGCTGACCACCCATTACGACGAACCCCAGGTGATCGCCGACAGTGTGTGGGAGATGCTGATCGATTGGCTCGCCGCCGGCGTCGATCCGGCTCAGGCGACCCTGTTCATCCAATCCCATATCCCCGAGCATGCAGAGCTGCACCTGCTGCTCTCCATGGTGACACCCTTGGGCTGGCTGGAACGGGTGCCCACCTACAAGGACCAGCAGGAGAAGCTTTCCGATCGGGATTTGTCCACCTATGGGTTCCTGGGCTATCCGCTGCTGCAGAGTGCTGACATCCTCATTTACCGGGCTACCCGGGTTCCGGTGGGGGAGGACCAGGTGCCCCACATCGAATTCACCCGGGAAATCGCCCGCCGCTTCAACCATCTCTACGGGCGCGAGGTGGATTTCGAAGAAAAGGCGCTCAAAGCAGTAAAGAAGTTGGGCGCCAAGAAGGCACGGCTGTACCTGGAGCTGCGCACCCGCTATCAGGAACAGGGCGATGCCGAGGCGCTAGCGGCCGGGCGCGCGCTGCTGGAGGAGGCACAGAACCTAAGCCTGGGAGACCGGGAGCGCCTGTTCGGTTACCTGGAAGGTGGAGGCAAGATGATTTTGTCGGAACCGGAGGCACTTCTCACCGAAGCCTCCCGCCTGCCGGGCTTGGACGGGCAAAAAATGTCTAAGTCTTACAACAATACCATCGGCCTGCGGGAAGCCCCCGACAGTATTGCCAAGAAGATTCGTACCATGCCCACCGATCCGGCGCGGGTGCGGCGTCAGGATCCGGGCAATCCGGCCCGCTGCCCCGTGTGGCAGTTCCATCTCGTCTATTCGGACGATGCGCGGCGCAAATGGGTCCAGGAAGGATGTACGACGGCCGGAATCGGCTGCCTGGAATGCAAACAGCCAGTCATCGATGCGATCCTGGCGGAGCAGAAGCCCATGCTGGAGCGCGCTCGGCCCTACCAGGAAGATCCCACGCTCCTGCGCAGCATCATCGCCGACGGCTGTGAAAAAGCGCGCAAGCTGGCCCAGGAGACCATGCGGGAGGTGCGGGAGGTCATGGGGCTCGATTACGTTTGAGCGGGCCGGGTGGCAATGGGGACGGTTGCCCCAGGGGACAATCCGTGAGAAAGTTAACCTCGCCTGGGCAGCCCGCCCGATTCCGAAAGCGCGATGCTTTGGCAATCCACCTCCTTCCTCGGGAAGACGGTAGACGCGTATACACCCCCGTGCCACTCGATCAAGCGACAAGCACGATGTGCCAGAGCAGCAGCCCATGAGCACGGTCATGGACGGCGGCCCCGTCGCCAAGGTCTATGGGGAAGCTCTCCAGGAGCTGCCTAAGGACCTCTACATCCCACCGGATGCGCTGGAAGTTTTCCTGGAGGCCTTCGAGGGCCCCCTGGACCTGCTTCTGTACTTGATCCGCAAGCAGAACTTGGACGTGCTCGACATTCCCATGGCTGAGCTCACGCGCCAGTACATGGAGTACGTGGAGATGATGCGGGCGAGCCAGCTGGAGCTGGCTGCGGAGTATCTCCTCATGGCAGCCATGCTGATTGAGATCAAGTCCCGCATGCTGTTGCCACGGCCACCGCGCATCGAGGAGACCGCGGAAGATCCCCGGGCGGAGCTAGTACGCCGGCTCCTGGAGTATGAGCAGATCAAGCTGGCGGCCCAGCAGCTCGAACGCATCCCACAGGCGCTGCGCGATTTCGCTTTGGTCCAGGTCTGGATCGAGCAGGCAGCGGTCAAACGCCTGCCGCAGGTAAACGTGGACGACCTGCGCAACGCCTGGCTCGCCCTGCTTAACCGGGTCAAGCTCTCCCGGCATCATCGTGTAACCCGGGAGGCATTGTCGGTCCGGGAGCACATGACCCGCATCCTGCGACAGCTCGCGGGGCGGGATTTTGTCGAATTCGAATCGCTGTTCGACCCGCAGGCGGGCGTTCCCGTCCTGGTGGTCACGTTCCTGGCCCTGCTGGAACTGGCCAAGGAGTGCCTGGTGGAGGTCATCCAACGCGAAGCTTTTGGGAACATCTATGTCCGAACCACCAATTTTCTCACCGCCGATTGATCTCGCCGAGATTAAGAAAATCCTCGAGACGGCGCTGCTCACGGCGGGCGAACCCCTTGGGATTTCCGAGCTGCGCAGGCTCTTCGACGAGGACCTGGGAGCCGATCTCGTCCGCAAGCTGCTGGAAGAGTTGCGCCAGGACTGGGCTGGCCGGGGTGTGGAGCTCACTTGCGTGGCGAGCGGTTGGCGCTTTCGCTCCCGCCCCGAGTATCAGCGCTATCTGGACCGGCTCAATCCCCAGAAACCCCCCAAGTACTCTCGGGCGGTGATGGAAACCCTAGCCATCATTGCCTACCGGCAGCCGGTGACCCGGGGCGACATCGAGGACATCCGAGGCGTGTCGGTGTCTCCCCAGGTGATCAAAACCTTGGAGGCGCGGGGTTGGATCGAAGTGGTAGGCCATCGAGACGTGCCCGGACGGCCAGCGCTGTTCGCTACCACCAAGGCGTTTCTGGACGACCTCGACTTACGTTCCCTGGACGAGCTGCCCCCCCTGGAGGATCTGGCGTCGCTCGTGGAGCGCAACGCCGAGCTCATTCCAGCCGAGGCCAGACCGCGAGAAACAGCCGCCGAAGAAGCACCGGCCGAAGCCCCTCTCGCCCAAGAAGTCACTTCCCTCGAGCGGGCGCAGCGGGTCGCCTGAAAGGCAACAAGCCATGCGTGCGATCCTGGTGGCCAATCCGAAGGGGGGCAGCGGCAAGACCACCGTAGCCACCAACCTGGCCGCAGGTCTTGCCGCCGCTCAGGAGCAGGTTTATCTCTGGGATATCGACCGGCAGAAATCGGCCCTCACTTGGCTCTCGATCCGGCCTGACCATCTGCCCCGGGTAGCGCGGCTGGACGGCGGCGACCCGAAAGATCGAGATTCGACTGACCGGAGCTGGGTGGTGATCGACACGCCAGCCGGGCTCCATGGCAAGAACCTGGAGCACGCGCTGCGGCTCGCTGACAAGGTCATCATTCCGGTCCAACCCTCGGTGTTCGACATGGCAGCGACCCGGGACTTTTTGGACGCGCTGCTCTCAGGCCAAGTACATCACGGCCGCAGGCTTACAGCGGGAGTAGTAGGCGTACGTGTAGACCCCCGCACCCGAGCGGCCGCCACGCTGGAAGCATTCCTCAAGCAATATGACCTGCCCATCCTCGCCTATCTCCGGGACACGGTGCTCTATACCAATGCTGCGTTCCTGGGGCAAAGCGTCTTCGATTTGCCGCGCTACCTGGCGGAGAGGGATGCGGAGCAATGGAAACCGGTGATCGATTGGGTGCGCGGCGGGCGTTGAGGCAGATTAGAAGGTGAGCCGACGGTAGATATCGGCCACCTTGAAGGGAAGCTTCCCTGGGTCGTCCACCACCGTGTAGCTCACTTCGCCGTACATGCGGGGCAGGTAGGCCCGCGCTTCCCGGTCGATGGTGATGCAATAGGGATGGATGCCCAGGCGCTTCGCCTCCAGGAGCGCTTGGCGCGTGTCCTCGATCCCGTACTCCCCCCGGTACTCATCGCCATAATCATCGGGTCTCCCGTCGGAGAGGGTGATCAGAAGCTTGGTTCTCGCCTCCACCGCCTCCAGTAAGCGGGCTGCGTGGCGCAGCGCCGGACCCATACGGGTGTAGTCCAAGGGAACGATTCCGCCGATGCGAGACTCGACCGCTTCGCCGTAGGGCTCATCGAAGCGCTTTACCCGATGGAATTCGCAGCGCTTGCGAGTGATACCGGAAAAACCGTAAATGGCATAGCGGTCCCCCAGCGCTTCCAGAGCTTGACACAGCATGACCAATGCTTCCCGCTCCGCATCATTGATCCAGCCTTTAGTGGAGCCGCTCATGTCCACGACGAATAGCGCAGCCAGATGCCGGTCGGTGCGGCGGTGCTCCACGAACAGCCGCGCCGGCAATTCCATACCCTGGCGTAGATCGATGAGGGATTCGACCAGTGCGTCGATGTCCACGTCGTCCCCGAAGGGTTCTTTGCGCAGGCGCCGCTGCTCCTGCCGTAGCGCCTCGAACGCACGTCGAAGCTGGGCGACCTGGTACCGGTACTTTTCCAAGGTAGCCTGGGCGAACCCGGGCGTTGCCGGATGCACGTCCAGCTCCCGCAGGGTGCACCACTGCCGCCGGTAGTGCCGGCGGCGGAAATCCCACTCGTCGTAGAGATAGACCTTCTCTCCCTGGGCCGCTTCCGGCGCTTTCCCGGCCGCCTCGAAGCGCCAGAACGCTCCCCTGGGGGCCCCGGCATCTCCCGCCGGTACCAGGTATTCCGGGGGAAGCTCGCCCAGGTCCTGGACGATGGACTGGATCAGGTGATGCACTTCGGGCGGGACGTTGACGGGCTTCCCGTCGAGCTCCACGCGGGCGTCGAACTTCATTCCTCCGTCCTCGATGCGCACCGACCATCGGGGCGGGGCCCCGCGGGCGGCGGTCGATCCCGGTGGCGACTGCCCGGAGGCGAGCCGGGCCAGGGCCCGCTGCAAGGCTTCCCGCTCCCGCTGCAGACGGGCCTCCCGGACCGCGAAGGCGCGCTCCGGTTGAAGCCGCCCCAGGTAGCACCAACCAGGATCGTTCAGGCGATCGATAGTGCTTGCAAGCAGCGCCAGGCTGTCCGCTACGGTGGCCTCCGGCGCCTCGAGCCGCTCCAGGCCCGGCACGGGCGCCAGGGGCTCGTGCACCCTGAACGCCTCCAAAAGCCGGCCAAGCCCAGGGAGGCTACGGGCAATGCAGGCCCCTAGACGGATTGCCTCCAGCACGTTGAGCAGCTTAAGGGCCTGCTCTTCCGTCGGATATGCCTCCCGCGGCAGGCTGAAGGTGCCGAAGCGGGTCTGGGCCCACAGATGGGCCGCAGTCGCCTTGTAGAGCTGGAGATTCTGCGCTCGGGTTGGGAAGCGGGCGAGAAAGGGGGGCAGGTAGACGATTTCGGTATCCGTGGTGGCGACTTCGGCTGCCGCCACTCGCAGCCGCCGGCCGGACAGCCCGCATAGAAAAAGTTCCAGTACCGGCGCTACCTCCTCGAACAAGGCCCACTGTTCTCGGCTGCGATGGCGTTCGACGAAGGAGGGGAGCGCTTTCAGCGTCGCGGACGCAGGATACAGACCCTGCCTGTCGTAGACGTCCATGGCGCCGATCAGCCACTCCTCCGTGCCCTCGGGCCCAAGCAAGGCCAGGGCCTGGGGCGCCAGCGCCGCGAACTGGTAGGCGAGCTCCGCGTTGCATTTAGCGACCACAGCGACCCAATGCAGCACGAAGCCCTGCTGTTCCCCGCCAAGGGAGGCCAGCGCCGCCGCGAGACCCGCGGCCGTGCGGCGGGAAGTGAGAACCGGGTTGAGCTGCTCCTCCAGCCGCTCCTCCAGAGCGGCGCGCGGCAGCGGCTCAGAAGAGGGTGGAGATGAGCTCATCGACCGCGATCAGCATATCGCGCTCGTCGGATAGTGCCTGGGCGACGGCGCCGCGGCAGGCGGCCCGGGGATCCACGCCCTTGGCGATCAGCTTACCGGCGTGGACCAGCAGCCGGGTGCTCGCCCCCTCGTCCAGCCCGTTGCCCTTGAGGCTGCGGGTCATGGCCGCGAGCTTGACCAGCTTTTCCGCCGTTTGCCCGTCGATGCCGGCCTCCCGCATGAGGATCGTCTTCTCCAGCCCGGGCTCCGGATAGCCGAACTCGATGGCCACGAACCGCTGGCGGGTGCTGTGCTTGAGCTCCTTGAGCACGCTCTGGTAACCCGGATTGTAGGAGATCACCAGCACGAACTCCCTGGGCGCTTTCAGCACCTCGCCGCGCTTCTCGATCGGCAGGCAGCGCCGGTCGTCGGCGAGGGGATGAATGACCACGGTGGTATCCTTGCGCGCCTCCACGATCTCGTCCAGGTAACAGATGCCGCCGCAGCGCACCGCCCGGGCGAGGGGACCGTCAATCCACACGGTCTCGTTGCTGGTGATGAGATAACGTCCGACCAGGTCGGAGGCGGTGAGATCGTCGTGACAGGCGACCGTGATCAGGGGCCGCTTGAGCCGCCAGGCCATGTACTCCACGAAGCGAGTCTTGCCGCAGCCGGTCGGCCCCTTGAGCAATACGGGGATCTGGCTCGCGTAGGCGGCCTCGAACAGGGCGACTTCGGTGCCGACCGGTTGGTAGTAGGGCTCTTGCTCGATCAGCAGCGACTCGGCGGCGAAATCACGGGCATGCACGGGGCTCAATCGAGGCTGTCGTAAACCTGGTCCTGCTCCTCGGCCAGTTGCTGCGCCTTTCGCTCGGCCTGTTCCCGGAGCTTGCGCTGGTAACGCTCCCGGCGCTTTTCCACCGCGGCCGGCTTGACGGCGATGGTCCGTTCTCCAAAGAGTACCTGTTTCAGCAGGCGAAAGCCAAACTGCAGCAGTTTCACATCGCTGCTCACGATCTCCTGCAATTCCTGCGGCGGGATGTCGAATACCTCCTGGAACGGCGGGCTCTGCACGAATTCCCGCAATCCGTCCACGTCGTAGCTGGCGAGGAAGAACAGGTCGAAGCTGCGCTGGGAGGGACGCCCGAGAGCGGGCCCGCTGGAGCGCTTCTTGAGGATGATGCTTTTCCATTCGCGATTGATCTCGTCGTACACATCGACTCCTTGTTCGATGCGGTATTCGCGAATGGTCTGCGTTTTCGGTTCGAAGTGTCCCAGGCAATGCTCTTCCTTAACTACGAAGTAGGAGTCCTCTTCCACGGAAGAGTCCTTCTTTCGCATAGCCATGAGCCCCAGGGGGTAATAGCGACAGGCGGCGGGACGATCGGCGTACACGCCACAGCCTTCGGGCGTCAGGAACTGACAGGCGGTGCTCGCCTCCTGGGTCTTGAGCTTCAACCCCGGCATGCCGTGGGCGTCGAGCGTGCAATCCACGGTGTAGCGCTCGATGAACTCCCGCGAGGTGAGGCCAAGGCGGCTCTTAAGGCGCAGGATGTCGTAAGGCGTGAGCAGGATGTCGATGTTCTCGCAGCACTTGTTGAAACAAGCGATGCCGCGATGGCAGCGGAACTGGAACTTGTCGTCCAGCCCGAGCTGTACTGGCACGATGGGGCTCGATGGTTGCGGCTCGTGGAATTCGCTCATGGCACGAAAAGTATCAAAGCAAAAGGGTCCCGGAGACGCCGAACCCCCGGGACCCCTGGAAGCTCCCGAAACGACCGCGCTCAGTCCTTGATCAACTGAACGTAGGGCACCTTCTTAAGAGTCCACTTCTTGGTTTCGCGGTCGTAGGTGGAGTTGACGAAGCACTTCCAGTTGTCATCGTCCACGTAATTGAAGTCGGTCCGGTAGTAGTACCCCGGGTACCGGGTCTCCTGGCGGAACTGGATATGCTTCATGTGGCACTCCGCGGCGATGATGCGATGGTAGTTCTCCCACGCCCGCAGCAGCTCGTGGAGATCCTTGGCCCGCATCTTGAGGGAATCCTCCTTGAGCATCTCCAGCTTGCCTTCAGCCACCTCCAGCATCTTGGCGTTGGTCTGGTACCAGGTGGAAACGCCGCCCACGTACTCGTCCATGATCTTCTGCAGGCGGAACTGCAACATCTTGGGCGTGATGTAATGGGGGTTGATGTCGATAGCCGTGGTGTAGTCCTTGTACTGGAGGTAGGTTCTCACCGGCCGGTAGATCTCCTCCACCAGCTCGTCCACGCTGCGCGACAGCTCCGGCTTCCAGTCCTTGTTGTCCAGGGCGAACTTCACCATCGCCTTCGCGGCGATCCGGCCCTCGGTGAAGGAGCCGGAGGAGAACTTGTGGCCGGAAGCGCCGACGCCGTCGCCGGCGGTGAACAGTCCCTTCACGGTGGTCATGCGGTTGTAGCCCCAGGACCATTCCTTCGGAACCCCAGGCAGGTCGGTCGGACCCGAGACCCAGATGCCGGCGCAGCCGGCGTGGGATCCCAGGAGATACGGCTCGGTCGGCATGATCTCGGAGGGCTTTTTATCCGGCTCGATGTTCTCGCCCGCCCAAATCCCGCACTGGGAGATGGTCATGTCGAGGAAGTCCTCCCATGCCTCCGCCTCCAGGTGCTTGATCTCCTTCGGCGTCATGTTCTCGGCGAGCTTTGCCAGGGCAGTGGGCGTGTCCATGAAAATCGGGCCCCGGCCCTCGCGCATCTCCTTGAGCATCAGGTGATTGCGCAGGCAGGTTCCCGGGACGCCCTGGCCGTATTTGCCGAAGCGCTTGGTGTCCTTGATCTCGCTCGCGTTGGCTGCGTTGTAGTCCTCGCCCAGGCCGTTCATCACCTTGGCCTTGAACAGCAGGAACCAGGCGCCCACCGGGCCGTAGCCGTCCTTGAAGCGCGCCGGCACGAAGCGGTTCTCCATCATCGTCATTTCTGCGCCGCACTCGGCCGCCATGGCATAGGTGGACCCCGCGTTCCACACCGGGTACCAGGCGCGCCCCGTCCCTTCGCCCACGGAGCGGGGCCGGAACACGTTCACTGCCCCGCCGCACGCGAGCAGGCAGCACTTGAACTTGTAAATGTAGAGCTTGTGCTCCCGCACCGAGAAGCCGGCGGCGCCGGCCACCCGATTGGGATCGTTCTTGTCGGTCACCAGCCGGACGATGAACACCCGCTCCTGGATGTTCTCCATGCCGAGCGCCTTCTTGGCGGCCTCGGCGACAATCCACTTGTAGGACTCCCCGTTGATCATGATCTGCCAGCGACCCGAGCGCACCGGCTTCCCGCCCTCGGTGAGCTTCTTGTCCTCGTCGCCGGGCTGCTTCCAGATGGGCAGGCCCCATTCCTCGAACAGGTGCACGGAGTCGTCCACGTGCCGGCCGACGTCGTACACCAGGTCCTCGCGGATGATGCCCATGAGGTCGTTGCGCACGTAGCGGACGTAGTCCGCCGGATCGTTCTCGCCCACGTAGGTGTTGATGGCGGACAGCCCCTGGGCCACCGCGCCGGAGCGCGACAGCGCCGCCTTGTCCACCAGCTTGATCTTGAGGCCGGTTCCCTCGGCCCAGCGCATGATCTCCACGGCGCAACCGCAGGCCGCCATGCCGCCGCCGATGATGAGGATGTCCACTTCCTCCTGGATGATTTCCGGATTGCCAAACACGTATTCGTTAGCCATGTGTCCCGTACCTTTTCGTAATCCCCTGCGCCCAGCCGCCTGCGGCCGGGCCGGTTAGCCGCGTCCCGTCTTTTGCTTTCGCCAGCGCTCCATCAGGAATGGATGAACTGGCTCATGTCGCACTTGTGGGTCCCGTGGGTGAAGAGCGAGCCGTGATCGTCGATTTCCGCCATGTTGGCCGCCGGCTTGCCGGCGTAGGGCTCGATCGAACCTTCGGGAGTGGTGCGGATTGGGAACTTGAAGCGCTTGACCGTGCCGTTGCGGAACTTGATGGTCCACATGATCGAATCGGTGCCGCGCAGCGGTTGCACCGAGGCGCCCAAGGGAACGACGTCCGCGTAATGCCGAACCTCGATCGCGTTCTGCGGGCAGATCTTTACGCAGGAATAGCACTCCCAGCACTGCTCCGGCTCCTGGTTGAAGGCCTTCATCGCGTGGCCGGTCAAGGAGCCGTCCTTGTCGAGCAGCATCAGATCGTGAGGACAGATGTACATACAGGCGGTCTTGTCCTGGCCCTTGCATCCGTCGCACTTGTCGGTTCGCACGTAGGTTGGCATCGCAATCTCCCAGTGGATTGAGCTATAAAAAAAGATTTCCTGCGGTTTAAAACACCCTCAGCGCGCCGAGTGCCCGCTGAGCTTTACTTCTACCCGCTCCTCGTCTTTCAAGCCGCTGTAGTACTCGCGCAAGATGGCCAGCACCTCAGGCCGGCTGAACTCGTTCGGAATCTCCAGCCCTTCGGAGAGGGCTTTCCGCAGCTTGGTGCCCGACAGCAACAGACGGTCCCGGTCTTCGTGGGGACAGGTGCGGGCAGAAGCCATGCCACCACAGCGGTAACACCAGAAGGTCCAGTCGATCTTGAGCGGTCTGATCTCCAGGGCGTCTCGGGGGATCTCGTCGAAAATTCGATGGGCATCGAAGGGGCCGTAATAGCTTCCGACCCCAGCGTGGTCTCGCCCGACGATGAGATGGGAACACCCGTAGTTCTGGCGGAAGACGGCGTGCAGCAGCGCCTCACGAGGGCCTGCATAGCGCATGTCGAGGGGATAGCCCGCCTGAACGACTGTGTCTTTCACGAAATAATTATCGATGAGGGTGGCGATCGCCCGCGTGCGAACCTCCGCCGGGATGTCCCCTGGCTTAAGGTTGCCGAGCAGACTGTGGATCAAAACACCATCGCAGACCTCGATGGCGATCTTCACTAGGTATTCGTGGGAACGGTGCATGGGATTGCGGGTCTGGAACGCCGCCACCGTCGCCCACCCCTTCTTCTCAAAGATCGCGCGAGTTTGGGCGGGAGTCATATAGATGCCCGGGTACCGGGTCGGGAAGTCGCCCTCAGAAAGCACCTTCACCGGGCCCGCCAAATTTACCGGCCCCTGATCCAGCACCATTTTTACCCCGGGGTGCTCTGGGTCTGTCGTCTTGTACACCATCATGCATTCGTGTGCCTTGTCGATGGTGTACTTCTCGGTGACCTTCATGGTCGCCATGATGGTACCGGCCTCGCCGTCCACCAAGGCGATTTCCATGCCGGCTTGGATGCCCTGGGCGGTTGCTTCGTCGGTGGACAGAGTGATGGGAATCGGCCAAAAGAGGCCGCTTGCCGTCTTGTAGCCGTCGCACACCCCTTCCCAATCGGCTCGGGTCATGAATCCGTCGAGAGGTGTGAAGCCACCGATCCCGAGCATGATGAGGTCGCCTTTTTCCCGGGAAGAAAGGCGCACCGGGGGCAGACTCCGCGCCCGCTTTAATTCTTCCTTGCGGACTTCTTCGGGGAGCAACAGAGGTTTAAGACTACCTCCTCCGTGGGGATTTACAAGCCTGGGCATTTTCTCCGCCTCCTGGCCATACTTGTCTGATTTTTTCGCCAGAGCAAAAGTAGCACGGCGCTCTTTGCAGCTTGATGCATTTATTTTATTGAGGGATAAAAGAGAACTCTGAGGCCTTGGGGAGGAATTGATAATTTATGGAAGCTCCAATCCTTCGGGTAACCAGCCCTCCGTCCAGAAGGCAGGGGGAAGTTCGACTACGCTAGGCTGTGGGGCCGTGCGCCGGGGACGACCGTAGCTGTCCAGCTGGATTGACTCTGCCCCTTGCTGGGGCTCCAGGACAAGTGCAGGCCCTTCCTCCAGGATTTCCACCACGATGTGGGGAATGCCGTAGTAACGAACGGTTTTTCCGATAAGCTTCCGGAGGAGAGGAAGATATTTATCTTTTTGTTTCATTTAAGGAAATAGGTTTGCGACGAAGACGAAAAGGCCATTGTGACCGAATTTTCCTTCTCCTATTGGCAGCGTTGACTGGTCCTGCCACTGCACGCTACAATTTTTTTCTCTTTCGGGCGCGGGGTGGAGCAGTCTGGTAGCTCGTCGGGCTCATAACCCGAAGGTCGTAGGTTCAAATCCT
>NZ_DAIRTR010000094.1:0-12255 GCF_036803785.1 Pelomicrobium sp.
CGGGCCAGCCGCAACGAAGGCTCACATTGCGCAAGCGATGTGAAGCGAGGCGCAAGCCGAGCGGGCCGCAGTTAAAATCCGCGTGTCGGCTGTCGGTGATACGAAGTGGCCAGGTAGCTCAGTTGGTAGAGCAGCGGACTGAAAATCCGCGTGTCGGCGGTTCGATTCCGTCCCTGGCCACCACCCTTCCACGCCCAACCCTCTGAGGTTGGGCGTTTTACTTGCGGTGAAGCTACGCTTTCATTTCCGGCTTTCCCGACAGCACGCGGGGTCCGGCGCCGATCTGCAAGTGCCACGGGGTGGCGGCCCGGTGTCCTGAAGTCGCCCGGTTCGACGCTCTTTCGCTCTCCGTTCTCTCGAAACTTGCGCCAACTTCTTCGCGGTGGCGCACGCAGACGGCCTTCCGTGGCCGTAACTTGCGCGTGCGTCACGGCTATCTTGCGGCCTTCCTCACTATCGAGCCATTGGGGCAAGTGACAAGTCGCCGGTACCTGCCTTGTTCCCCTGTTCGTCTTTCGTTGTCTTACACCACCTGTTATCTATTCCGCACAGCTAATCTAGATCTACCCGCGCGCCGCTGGCTTTGGTGGGCTCGAGATCCCAGCGACTGCCCACGCTTATCCCAGAGGTGTTGCTGAGCGCCGTCTCTTTGTCCTTCTCCCCCTTGAAACGCCGCGAGCTCTCCAGAGTGATCCGGCGCATCTCCTCCGCCGCAGCCGCCAGCGCTTCCTGCGACAGCGCTGCTTCCCCCACACCCGTCACTGCGCCGATGAGCACGTGCAGCACGTGGGTTTCCAGCCGCAGTTCATCCACTTCTGCCTGCACGGCCTGCTTCTGCTGCGGATCGGTTGCCGCGTAATAGCGTGCCCGCAGCTCAGCCCTCTTTTGCTCGGCATACGCTTGCACCGTGCGGCTCGTCTGCCATCTCAGCTCTTCCGTGATTACCCCCTGCGCGGCGATGTCCCGCCTTACCTTGTCCGCATCCAAGTCGATGGGATGCCGGTCTCGGCATTGCCCGTTCGCGCCCCACGATTTCCGGCGATGCCGCTGATCGCCCCTTGCGTGACGCGGCTTGACTGGCCGCCGTGTACGGCGAGCCCCGCGCCACTGGCCTGCGGGGCGAGCTTGCCGTTTGGACTTGCGCCTGCGTCATCAATATGGGCGCTCATGCTTACGGCACTGTAGCTCGCTGATTTTGAATGTCGCTTAGGGTCGGTGCGCCGTCCGTGGTGAAGTGATTTTTGCATTCGTCGAAGAGCTTGTTGCGATCTAAGGATGGTGCCGCTTTCAAGGTCGATGTTGCTCTGGACGTGGACGCTAAATCCGTCAGCGCCTGCTCTAAGGCCCGATTGTACGATGACGCTGGTGAAGTTGCTTGCGACCTTGCCCTTGCTGGCACTGAGACTGCCGGCTCATCCTGTCAGGACCAATCGAGAGGCTAGCACCAACGCTGCGCTGCCTGCTGTCGAATTGGCTGCTATCCTGCAGACTCTCGATCACGAGGCTGCTTCCCACATCGGCGGCAATCTTGCGGGGCTTGCACTACTGCGCCCTTGGCCGTGGTGTCGCCGCCCGCAGTCATGGTCGCTTGATTGCCCGCGTCCACGTGCGTGTTGGTCGGGGTGGCATCACTGCCATTGGCATTTCCACGGGTACCACTGGCGCTCGCGGCCAACAGCAAGCCGTTCGTCCCGATGCTGATGCCGGCGCTGCCGCTCGATGAGCTGTAGATGCTGTGCTGCGCAGCATTATTTTTGGCAGCCAGCAGCCTGATTTCATCCTGCGCATCGAGCACCACACGGTTGACTGCCTGCAGGCGCGAGCGTCAGACCGTGATATCACGATCTCGACCCGCACTGCTTGCCGCAAAACATTTGAGGTCGTGGCCAGCAGTAACCACGGCGCCCCGTGTGGCGTTGCGCGTTGGCACTTCTTTACTTTCGCTCGTTGAAGTGCCCATGCTGATGGCGAGATTGATGCCATCCACTTTGGCATCTACAGTGATCTACTATAGTGGCATCCTGGCTTTCCAGAACTCGGCCCTAGCCATCTACTTTGGTAAGAATCTGATTCTTTTTGCCATTGATCATGCTACCTTGACTCGCCCTGACCGCATCGGCTGCGCTTTTGCCGGCAAAGGCCATGCTGGCCGCTGCCAGGGCTTTCATGCGCGGGTCGGCCGTGTCGCGGGCAGCGTTGGTCATGCCTTGTGCCGTTTGCATGGTGCTGATTACGGGACTGGGCATCGCCAAGGTCAACCGCTTTGCTTGAACTCGCGCTCGATAGAGCGCATCCTCGGCGGCCAGTCTTGTCTGATGGCGGATGAACTCTCTTACGTTCGGCGAACCGAACCTCTGGCGCGCAGCTCTACGGTAAAGAGCCCCCCGCGTTCGGGACCGATCAACCGAGGCCCGGCAGCGCCGGACTCATGGGGTGGCTAGTTGCTGCTCGGGCTGCCCGCAGGGCGCACGCGTTTAACGGCGAAAGCAATCCTGGGGATTGACGCCGAAGGCCCCGGGTTCCAGCGCGCGTTTGATCTCTCGGGAGTCCGGCCCTTCCGCTTCCAAATCGACAAGCTTTCGGGTCGGATAAGGTTTCTTGTCCCCATCGAGGACCAGGATGACGCGGGGTTTCAGGCGGTTGCTCGGGTTGGGCGTCGCCACTACGGCCACCTCTCCCGTGCTCAGTTCCACCACGCTCCCAACCGGGTACGCCCCCAGGCACTGGATGAACTCCTCCACCAGGTAGCCGTTGAAGAGTTGGTGGCGCCACTGGTGCATCATCTGCAACGCCACTGCATGGGGCACAGGTGGCACCGGCGGGCGATCGCTGGTCAACTCCTGAAAGCAGTCCACAATGGCAGCCATCTTCCCGAACGGCCCCACCTGGTCGCCGTCCAATCCGTCAGGGTAGCCGCTCCCATCCTCCCTTTCGTGGTGGGTCGCCGCCATTTCGATGACCTCCGGGGGCATGCCGGGAGTGGCCTCGAGAATCTCGACCCCGTGCCGCACGTGCCCCTTCATGAGCTTTAGCTCTTGGGCGCTCAGCCGCCCTTTCTTGGTCAAGACTTCTTCGGGCAGCCGGATCTTCCCGATGTCGTAGAGCAAGCCGCCAAGACCCAACAGTTGCAATTCGTCCCGGTGTAGACCCAGGTGACGGCCGAACGCCAAGAGACAGATGGCCGCGTCGATGGAGTGCCCCAGCAAGGTGACGTCCTTGGCCTTGAGACGGGTGAGCAGCAGCAGCGCGTGGGGATTGCGGATCACGCTGTCCACCATGTCGCCCAGCGCCTCCTTGAGCGTGCGGGGCTCCAGCATGCGGCCGTTGCGGATCTGCTGCTCGACCTCTCGCATCAGGGCATAAAGGCTTTGGCGAATGGGCTCCGCCCGCGGGAGTTCCTCCTCCACGGTGGCCTGTTCCTCGTACAGCACGCTCCCGGGGACGGGGCGGGAGGCGCTCGCTGCCTTGCCCCCCGGGACGGCGCGGGAGGCCGCGGCCTGTTTCGGCGCGGGGTCGCTTTCGCCGCTCGAGCCTTTGAGAGGATCGATGTAGACGTAGGTGCAGTAGCGCTCCAGCGCTTCGATCTGTTCCCGGTTCTCGATCAGCAGGCCCTGCAAAGGAAAGGGCGTTTCCAGCCAGGGGCGGTCCAGCTCGCACACGAACATCCCGGGACGGAGCTCGGCCACCCGAACCTTCTGTTTGTTCATGATGGGAGACGACTGGGGAATCGGTCCGAGGAGAGCGGCGCTAGACGGCCGAGAACAACCGCTCTGGCAGCCGGGCCCTGATCTCCTGGGGTTGCAGATGCATCAGATCTTTGTCGATCTCGAATTCGACCAGGGCCCGGGTTTCGGGACCGAGCCGCTCCCGCAATAGGCCCAGAAATTCGGGGGCCGCGACTAGCCCGAGCCGGTCGAATTCACCCCGCGCCCGGGCGGCCTCGAGGCGGTCGGCGATCTCGATGGCGAACTTGATGGCCTCGGACTCTTTGGGGTCCACGTTGGGTTCCTTGGCGTGGCGCCCTTCGCCGCTGCGGTCGAAGGTGCGCCCGGGGGCGTCCGAGACCAGGTCTCGGGCGTGCAGTCTGCTTTCCGGATGCACGAGCGCCTCCAGCTCGGTGAGAGGGCCCAGGGGTTTTTCGGCCAGGAAGATGCGCGCCTTGGCCTTGTCGGCTACCAGGATCCACATTTTTCGCATGGTACCTTCTCCTGTCCAGACGGCCGGGACGATCGAAGCGCTTGCCGCTCCCTCATCCGCAAGCGCCTTCATTCTAATATGGTATTGCAGGGCGAGGATTCAAGGCGGTGACCACGAGCGTGACAGGCTTTTCTGCCGTGTGCCATAATTTGCGCGCCGAACGCTCCGTGGTCGAGGGACGCGGACAGGGAGAGCCCTAAACGACGAAGCGACCGACTCGCATTGACGACGCGAAACACCCAAGGCTTGCGCGATTGCAAAGGTCGGCAAGCCTTTTTCGCTTTTGGAACGACGGCGGTTTTAGCCTTCCCGAGAAACGGCGAGAAGGCCGTTGACCAATCATGGCCAAAGACGCAGGCTACAGCGCAAAAGACATCGAGATCCTGGAAGATCTGTCGCCGATTCTCCATCGGCCGGGGATGTACACCGATCCCCAAAACCCCAACCACGCCCTAGTGGAGGTAATCGACAACGCTGCCGACGAGGGGCTCGCCGGGTTCGCGAAGCGAATATCGGTGATCCTGCACGAGGACGGCTCTGCGACGGTGGAAGACGACGGCCGAGGCATTCCCGTCGACATCCATCCCAAGAAAAAGGTGCCGGCGGTACAGGTGATCTTCACCACGTTGCATTCCGGCGGTAAGTTTCGCAAGACCGACAAGGACGCCGCCTACCGCATCGCCGGCGGACTCCATGGCGTGGGCGTGTGCGTCTCCAATGCTCTGTCCCAGCGGCTCGAGGTGGAGGTAAAGCGAGACGGCGGCCACTATCGCATCGTGTTCTCCGACAACGGTCGGGTGAAGGAGCCCTTGCGTAAGGTCGCCGTCGTGGGACCGCGGGAGACCGGGACCCGGGTACGCTTCTGGCCCGACCCCAAATATTTCGACTCGCCAAAGATCGACGCCCAGCAGATCGCGGCGCTGCTGCGCGCCAAGGCTATGCTGCTGCCGGGCGTGCGTTTTACCTTAGGGATCGAAAAAAAAGGCCGAATCGAGACTACCGAATGGCACTTCCCGGAGGGGATCCAGGGCTATTTCGCTGAAGCGATCGCAGGGCTTGCTCCCGTTGCCGCCCCTTTCTATGGCGAGCGCTACATCAGCGCCCAGTCTGAGTCCGACAGTTTCGCGGAAGGGGAGGGGGCCCTGTGGGCCATCGCCTGGACCGCCGAAGGCGAAACCGTCACCGAGTCCTACGTCAACATGATACCCACGCGCCACGGCGGCACCCATGTGGCGGGGTTACGGGAGGGGGTCTACCAGGCGGTCAAGAACTTCATTGACCTGCACTCGATGGGAAGCCGCGGCTTGAAGGTGGTGCCGGAGGACGTGTGGTCGCGTGCCTCCTACGTGCTGGCGGTCAAGATGCTCGACCCCCAGTTCAAGGGCCAGGTGAAGAACGAGCTGATCTCCCGTGACGCGGTGAAGCTCGTGGCCCAGATGGTGCGCGATCCTTTCGAACTGTGGCTCAACCAGCACGTGGAGGAGGGCAGGCGCATTGCGGAGCTGGCGATCCGCCAGGCCCAGGCCCGTACCCGGGCGGCGCAGAAGGTGGAGCGGCGCAAAAGCTCTGGCGTGGCGCTTTTGCCCGGGAAGCTCACCGACTGCGCCAGCGACGATCCGGAGCGCAGCGAGCTCTTCATCGTGGAAGGCGATTCCGCGGGCGGTTCGGCCAAACAGGCCCGGGACAAGGAGTTCCAGGCGGTGCTGCCTCTCAAGGGCAAGCCCAAGAACACCTGGCAGGACGATCCCCACACCCTCTATTCCAACAAGGAAATCGAGGCGATCGCGCTTGCCATCGGGGTCGATCACCACGAGCCCGGCGACTCGGTGGATCTTTCGGGGTTGCGCTACAAGCGCATCATCATCCTGGCGGACGCGGACGTGGACGGGGCCCATATCCAGGTCCTGCTCTTGACCCTTTTCTTCCGCCATTTTCCCAAGCTGATTGAGCGCGGCCACGTGTACGTGGCTCGCCCTCCCCTTTATCGCGTCGACGTGCCGGCTCAGGGCAAGGGCCGCCCGGCGCGTAAACTCTATGCCCTGGACGACGCCGAGCTGGCATCCCTGCTGGAGAAGCTCGCCGACGAGGGCGTGCGGCCCGGCAGCTGGACGGTGAGCCGCTTCAAAGGCTTGGGGGAAATGAATCCGGAGCAGCTCTGGGAGACGACCCTCAACCCAGACACGCGCCGCGTGCTGCCGGTCACCCTCGCCGGGACCGAGCTCCAGGAGTCGCTCTCCATCTTCAATATGATGATGGCTCGGGAAAACGCCGCCCAGCGCCGGGAATGGATGGAGACTTACGGCAATCTGGTCGAGGCAGACATCACCTGAGGGTCAAAAGGTAAGAAAGGTCTCGATGGGAAACCAGTCGGAGCTGTTCCAAGACGGCGCGACCGTCACCGAGGAAAAATCGAAATCCAAGGGATCGTGTCCAGCCGAGGGATCGGGGGGCGGGCTCCCGCCTTACTTTGCGCCCCTTGAGGAGGAGCCTGGCGATGCCCTGCCCTTGGGCCGATACGCATCGACCCAGTACCTGCAGTACGCCGTCGCCACGGTCAAGGACCGGGCCCTGCCGCGCCTCGCCGACGGGCAGAAGCCGGTGCAGGGCCGCATTCTCTACGCCATGTGGGAGGCAGGGCTGCGGGCTGGGGCCAAGCGCACCAAGTCCGCGGCGGTGGTGGGCGAGGTCCTCGGGAAGTACCATCCCCACGGCGACGCGTCGGTCTACGATGCCCTGGTGCGCCAGGCCCAGGACTGGACCCTGCGCTATCCCCTGATCGATGGGGAGGGCAACTTCGGTTCCCGCGACGGGGACGATCCTGCTGCCTACCGCTACACGGAAGCGCGGCTCACCCGGTTCGCCGAGGTGTTGCTTGCCGAGGTGGACCAGGGCACGGTGGATTTTGTGCCCAACTACGACGGCACCCGCACCGAGCCCAAGGTGTTGCCGGCCCGCCTTCCCGTGGTGCTTTTGAACGGCGCCTCGGGCATCGCGGTGGGCATGGCCACCGAAATTCCCAGCCACAACCTGAAGGAAGTGGCGCGCGCGGCGATCGCCCTGATCCGCAATCCCGACCTTACCGTGGACGCGCTCATGCGTTACATCCCGGGGCCCGATTTCCCCGGAGGCGCCCAGATCATCACGGCCCCCGAGGAGCTCAGACAGGCCTACGAGACGGGGCGGGGGACGATCCGGGTGCGGGCGCGCTGGAGCATCGAGCGCCTGGCCCGGGGCCAGTGGCAAGTGGTGGTGCACGAGCTGCCGCCGGGCACTTCCGCCCGCAAGGTGTTAGAGGAAATCGAGGCGATCACCAATCCCCAGCCCAAGCCAGGCAAGAAATCCCTGGCCCCGGAACAGGTGCGCGAAAAGCAACTCATGCTCTCCATGCTGGACCGAGCTCGAGACGAGTCCGATCGAGCCCACCCGGTGCGGCTGGTGTTTGAGCCCAAGACCTCCCGCGTCGACGAGACCGAGTTCGTGAACCTGCTGCTCGCCAAGACCAGTCTGGAGACCAACGTTTCCCTGAACCTCACCATGGTGGGACTGGATGGGCGACCCGCCACCAAGTCGCTCAAACAGGTGCTCGCCGAGTGGCTCGAGTTCCGCCTCGCCACGGTGACCCGGCGCACGCGCCACCGCCTCGCCCAGGTGCTGGAGCGCATCCACGTGCTGGAAGGACGCCTGCTAGTGCTGCTCCACGTGGACAAGGTGATCAAAATCATCCGGGCTGCCGACGATCCCAAGGCCGAGCTCATCAAGGCCTTCAAGCTGACCGAGCGCCAGGCGGAGGACATCTTGGAGATCCGGCTGCGACAGCTCGCCAAGCTCGAGCACCTCAAGGTAGAAAAAGAGCTGGAGACGTTGCGCAAGGAGCGGGGGGCGCTGGAAAAAGTGCTGGCGAGCCGGCAGGCCTTGGAGGACCTGGTGGTCGATGAGATCGAGGCGGAGGCCAAGACCTATGGGGATGGGCGCCGCACCCTCATCGAAGCCACCGAAAAGGCCGCAATCGCTGCTCCCGTAATCGACGAGCCGGTGACGGTGATCTTCTCCCGCAACGGCTGGGTGCGCAGCCGCCAGGGCTGGGAAGTGGACGCCTCCACCCTCTCCTTCAAGGAGGGCGATTCCCTGGCCGCCCTGATCCGCTGCCGGAGCGTGGACCCGGTGGTGTTCCTCGACTCCAACGGGCGGGCCTACACCGTGCAGGCCTCAGAGTTGCCGAGCGCGCGGGGCGACGGCGTGCCGGCTTCCTCCCTGGTGGAAGTGCAGGAGGGCGGGCGCATCCTCCATTGCGTGGCGGGCAAGCCGGAGACCCGGGTGTTGGTGGCGGGAAGCGGCGGCTACGGCTTCATCGCCACCCTCGGCGACATGGTGTCCACCCGCCGGGCTGGGCGCGAGTTCATGACCCTGGGCCAGGGTGAGGTGCCCCTTGCGCCCTTTGTCTTCGAGGAATCCCCGGGCAACTACGTGGCGGCTCTCTCGGAGCGGGGGCGGCTGCTGCTCTTTTCCATCGCCGAGATGAAGCGTCTGGCCCGGGGCCGGGGGGTGATCGTGATGGGTTTGGAGGCAGATGAAAAGCTCGCCGCTGTGGCGGTGTCGGACCAGCAGGCACTCGGGATCACCGGCATTGCACCCCGCAGCGGCAAGCCCAAGACCCTAACCCTCGTGGGCGAGAAGCTTGCTCATTATTGCGGGCATCGGGCCCGCATGGGGCGGGTGCTGCCGGAAAAGCTCCGCCCGCCCCTCGGCCTGTCGGCCTGCGCCCGGCCAGATGTCTGAGCCCTGCCGCCCGCAGTTTCCCGAAGCCGCAGTCTCCCGCTGGTGCGGCCCGCAGGTTAACCATACTATAATCAAAAACTTTCTACGTTTTTGGGGCGCCGGCCAGGCGTCTCGCGTGCCTGTGGGGCCATGCAGTTGTACGCCATCGGGATCAATCACCAGACCGCGCCCCTGGAGGTGCGGGAAAAGGTCGCGTTCCAGACGGAGGCGCTGACCGAGGCGCTGCGCGACCTGGTGGAGCAACGGCCGGTCACCGAAGCCGCGATCCTCTCCACCTGTAACCGCACCGAAGTGTATTGCAGCACCGAGCAGCCGGGCGAGGCGGTGCGCTGGCTGGCAGGCTACCACCGTATCCCCGCCGCTAGCCTGGAGCCTTACCTATACCAGCTTCCCCGGGAGCAGGCGGTGAAGCACGCCTTTCGCGTGGCGAGCGGCCTGGATTCCATGGTGGTGGGCGAGCCCCAGATCCTCGGTCAGTTCAAGGAGGCGGTGCGCACGGCAGAGCGGGCGGGGACCCTGGGGGTACTGCTGCACAAGCTGTTCCAGCGGACCTTCAGCGTGGCGAAGGAGGTGCGCACCCGCACCGACATCGGCGCCAATTCCGTCTCCATGGCCGCCGCGGCAGTGCGCCTGGCCCTCAAGATCTTCCCCTCCATCGCCGAGCAATCGGTACTGTTCGTGGGCGCGGGCGAGATGATCGATTTGTGCGCCACCCATTTCGCCGCCCACCGGCCGCGGCGCATGACTGTGGCCAGCCGTACCCTGGACCGGGCGGAGGCGCTAGCCGCGCGGCTGCAATGCCGGGCCGTAACCCTGGGTGAGCTGCCGGAGGTGCTCGCGCTTCATGACATCGTCATTACCTGTACCGCTAGTTCCCTGCCTCTTCTGGGCAAGGGGATGGTGGAGCGGGCGGTGCGGGCCCGCAAGCATCGGCCTATGTTCGTGGTGGATCTTGCCGTTCCCCGGGACGTGGAGCCCGAGGTGGGCGAGCTGGACGACGTGTTTCTGTACACCGTGGACGACCTGGCTGAGATCGTGCAGGAGGGCATGGATGCGCGCCAGGGCGCGGTTGCCCAGGCCGAGGCCATCATCGACAGCAATGTGGTCTCGTTCATGGAGTGGCTGGAGACCCGGCGCATGGTTCCTGCGATCCGGGCGCTGCGCGACCAGGCGGAGCGCCAACGGCGGCACGAGCTGGAGCGCGCGCTCAAGGCCCTCGCCCGGGGCGAGGACCCGGTCCGGGTGGTGGAGGCCCTGTCCCGGGCGCTCACCAATAAGCTACTCCACGCCCCGAGCTACGCCCTGTCCCACGCCACTGCCGAAGACCGGGAGCGGCTGCTGGAGCTCGTTCACCGCCTGTACCAGATGCATCACCCCCACCCATGAGACGAAGCCTCGTCGAACGGCTGGACAAGCTGGAGGGGCGCCTGGAGGAGATCGACCGGGCCCTCGCCCGGGAGGACGCGGTGGCGGATCTCGACCATTACCGCAGGCTCGCTCGCGAGCGCGCCGAGCTGATGCCCCTGGTGGAGCTCTATCGGGACTACCGCAAGCGGCAGCGGGACCTGGAGGCCGCCCGGACCATGGTAGACGACCCGGAGCTCAAGGAGCTGGCGGAAGAGGAGGTAGAGCTGGCCCGCGGGCAACTCGCCCGCATCGAAACAGAGTTGCAGCGCATGCTGCTGCCCAAGGATCCCAACGACGAGCGCAACGTATTTCTGGAAATTCGCGCTGGCACGGGGGGCGACGAATCGGCCCTCTTCGCCGCAGACCTGTTCCGCATGTATTCCCGCTACGCCGAGCGCAGGGGTTGGAAGGTGGAGGTGCTGAGCGCAAGCCCGAGCGAGCTGGGCGGCTACAAGGAGATCATCGCCAAGATCGTGGGCAGGGGGGTCTACTCCCGCCTCAAGTTTGAATCCGGCGGCCACCGGGTGCAGCGGGTGCCCGCCACCGAGACCCAGGGCCGCATCCACACCTCGGCGGCCACAGTGGCGGTGATGCCGGAAGCGGACGAGGTGAGCGACGTAGTGCTCAACCCATCGGAGCTGCGCATCGACACCTTCCGCGCCTCGGGCGCCGGCGGCCAGCATGTGAACAAGACCGACTCGGCGGTGCGGGTGACCCATCTACCCACGGGCATCGTGGTGGAGTGCCAGGAGGACCGCTCCCAGCACAAGAACAAGGCCCAGGCCCTGGCCATCCTGGCGGCCCGCATTAAAGACAAGCAACTGCGGGAGCAGCAGAGCCAGCAGGCCGCCACCCGCAGGCTCCTGATCGGCAGCGGCGATCGCTCCGAGCGCATCCGCACCTACAATTTCCCCCAGGGGCGAGTGACCGACCACCGCATCAATCTCACCCTGTACAAGATCCACCAGATCATGGACGGTGAGCTGGACGAGCTGCTGGATGCCCTCGCCACCGAGCACCAGAGCGAACAGCTTCAAGCCCTGGCGGAAATACCGACTTAAGCGGACGTCAACGGCGCCGGAGGAAAGGACAATGGGCAGCACGCTGGAGACCTGGCTGCGCCAGGCGGCGGGGACGCTGCAGGACGCCTTGGGTCTTTCCTTCGGCGAGGCGCACCTGGAAGCGCGCGTCCTTGCCGGCCATGTTCTTTGCCGCAGCGCCGCCCAGGTCATCGCAGCCTCGAGCGAGGCGCTGAGCGAAGCGGACGAGGAGCGGATGAAGGTACTCATCGAGCGTAGACGGCAGGGCGAGCCGGTTGCCTACCTCGTCGGGCGACAGGAGTTCTACGGCCTGCCTTTCAAGGTCACGCCCGCGGTGCTGATCCCCCGGCCGGAGACGGAGTTGCTGGTGGAGCAAGCCCTGGCGCGCATCCCGCCCGGTGAAGCGGTGGCCGTGCTGGAGCTGGGGACCGGCAGCGGCGCGGTGGCCATCGCCATCGCCCGCGAGCGGCCCAAGGCCCAGGTGGTCGCCACCGACCTCTGGCTGGCGGCGCTTGCGGTGGCGCGGGAGAACGCCGCCCGCCTCGGCGCGACCAACGTGCGTTTCGTTCATGGAGATTGGTACGAAGGGCTCGAAGGCGAGCGCTTCCAGGTGATCGTCTCCAACCCACCCTACGTGGCCGCCGGCGATACCCACCTCCAGGCAGGGGAGCTGCGCTTCGAGCCCCACGAGGCCCTGGTGGGCGGCCCCGACGGGCTCGATTGCCTCCGACGCATCGTGGCCGGCTGCCGCGACCACTTGGCCGCGGGGGGGTGGCTGCTGCTGGAGCACGGGTTCGATCAAGGGGAGGCCTGCCGCCGCCTCCTCAGCCAGGCC